>JBFKEC010000001.1:0-63494 GCA_041619315.1 Oceanococcus sp.
GTGACCTGGCCTTTGACGCGCGGGTCGACGATAAAGTTCTGGCCGGTGATTTCACCCACCGTGGTGATCAGCGTGCCAATGTCAGCATCCTTGAGGTTCAAGGTCGAGCCGACCGGCTGGGTCGGTTGCTGTGCCACGCTTGCCGTGCTGAACAGGGTCAGGCTGCTGCATAGCAGCAGTGCGCCCATGACCGGTTGCAGCACCGGATGTGTCGCCAGATTCATAGAGTTACCACTAGTTGAGGTTCACACTGACGGACTGAAGCTGTCCGCCGCGTTCAATTTGTAAACTGAGCTGCTGGGCCGAACTGAGGTCGCCCAAAAGCTGAAAACTTTTGCTTGGATCATCCAGAGAGACACCGTTGACCGATGTCACGATGTCGCCGGGGCGCAGGCCTGCCTGCTTGAACAGTTCGCGATTGCGACCCGGATATATGCGGTAGCCCCGCATGGCGCCATTGCTGCGAGCCGGCTGAACGCGCAAGTACTGCGAAGCCTTGGTCGGGTCGTTGAGCAGTTCGGTGCGTATGGTTGATAGCTTGGCCGCAGTGTCACTATCGAGGATACGCGGGGCTGAACCGCCCAGAGAGCGCATGGTTACGGATGATGCGCTGCTGTTGCGCGGCGAGGTGTCGATCACCTCATCCTTTTCCAGGCGCAATGTTTCCAGGCGCCCGCCACGTTCGAGCAAAACCCGATCAACATAAATGCTGTGCAGTTTGGCGCCACCGGGAATTGACATGCCAATGGCATAGGCGGTGAGTTCGCCGCGGGTCTGTTCGATCAGGGCACGCGATTCGCTGGGTTCTTCCATGGCCAGAATGCCGCGCAGTTTGAGGCGCAGATTGGTATCCGGCGCATCTTCGGCAGCCTGAGCTTGCTGTGCTGCGGCTTCAGGGCGGAACTCGCCGAACAGTTTGGCCTGCTGGATCGCGGCCACATTGATGCTCGATGCGCGTTGCTGCGTGGCTGTGGCATTGGCCGGTTGCGCCGGTCGTGGAACCCACAAGCCTTGTTCCGGTGCCGGCACCAGCAGCCAGATCAATTTGGCCAACTGCAGTCCTAGCAGCACCGCAAGCAGCAGGGCCGCCAGCAGCGGGACGGTTTTCTGCAGCCGGGCGATGGTTTGAGGAGAAAGTTGCGAGTTCAAGGAGGGGCGATCAGCGTAAGGCGAGAGTAAAACCCGACATCATAAAGATTTTGTCGGCATTTCTCATTGTTTTGGGGCGCGTTTGCGGGGATTTTGCGGGCAAGTAATATGGCAGGCAGTGGGAGCGCCCGGGGGGCACGTGATGCACACTCTGATTCGATTTGTGCTGACGAGTTTCATACTCGCTGGCTTTCTGTTGCACCTCAACGGGTTCTGGACAATCAGTTTGATCGAGCAGGTCGAACGATTGACCTATGACACGCGGGTGCGGGCCAGTGTGCTGGATGAAGTTGACGATCGTATTGCGATCATCGATATCGACGAAAAATCAATGGCCGAAGAGGGGCAGTGGCCATGGCCGCGGCGCAAACTTGCGGCCGCTGTGGATGTGCTGAATCAGCATTATGAGGTTTCGGCACTGGCACTGGATTCGGTTTTTCCCGAAGCCGATGGCCATTCCGGGCTGCCCTGGCTCGGTCAACTGCAAGCCTCCGAGGTTGGGGATGACGCAGGGGTGCGGCTCTGGATCGATGAGCAGCGCGATGCCTGGGATGATGATCGGGTTTTTGCTGCGGCCCTTGAACGTCATCACCCGGTGCTTGGTTTTGTGCTCAAGGGGCTGGCCGGTGAAGCATCGAGCATGGGACAACTGCCGCCTCCGGTGGTTGATGAGGCGCGCAAGATGCCAGCGTCATACATTCAGGCCAGCAGCTACACGGCCAATCTGCCAGTGCTGCAGAGGGCCACGCCTTTTGCCGGGTTCTTCGACAACCCAACGCTGGACAATGACGGGGTGTTTCGACGCGTGCCCTTGCTACAACGTCATGGGGACGCAGTGTACGGCTCGCTGGCTTTGATGACGCTGGCGCGGGCGTTGAGTGATGGACAGGAGCCCCCCGTCATCGAGCTGGAATATGACGCGAGCAGCGGGCCTCGCAATGTCCTCAATCTCGAGTACCTGCGGCTCGGCCGCTATCTCGTTCCTGTGGATGAGAATGTGGCCGTGCTGGTGCCTTACCGCGGGGCGCAGGGCAGCTTTCCGTACTACTCGCTGGCCGATGTGCTGCACCAGCGGGTTGATCCGGCCGCCTTGCGCGGGCGCATCGCCATACTTGGCACGACCGCACCCGGCCTCAAGGACCATCGCACCACGCCGGTGGGCGTGGCGTATGCCGGTGTTGAGGTGCATGCCAACATCATCTCGGGCATTCTCGATGGTCGGATCAAGCATAAGGTGCCCTATCTGGTGGGCATCGAAACCACCATGCTGGTGGTGATAAGCCTGATCTTCACGCTGCTGTTTCCTCGCGTCTCACCTCTGCTGGGCACCTTGATGGTCGGCGGCATGGTGGCGGGGCTGGTGGCGCTGTCATTCGGCTTGTGGAGCGGCGCTGATTTCGTCGTGCCGCTGGGCGGCCCGTTGCTGTTTCTGTTCATTCTCGTGCTGGTGCAGATGACCTATGGCTATTTCGTCGAAGCCCGGGCCAAGCGCGAGGTGGCGCGTTTGTTCGGCCACTATGTGCCGCCTGAACTGGTCAGCGAGATGGCCCATGACGCCCTGGCTGCGGAAATGCGCTCGGACAGTCGCGAGATGACTGTGCTGTTTTCGGATATTCGCAACTTCACCAGCATTTCAGAGCGCTTGCAGCCGCAGGAATTGACCGCGCTGATGAACGAATTTTTGACACCGCTAACGGAAGTGATTCATCGCCATCGCGGAACCATCGACAAATACATGGGCGATGCCGTCATGGCGTTTTGGGGCGCGCCTTTGGCGGATGAATTGCATGCGCGGCGCGCGCTCGAGGCAGCATTGGAAATGGTTGGCTGCATGCGCCGCCTGGCCGAAGAGTTCCGCGCCCGCGGCTTGCCCGAGTTGCGTATCGGGGTTGGGGTCAATACCGGTGTGATGAGCGTCGGCAACATGGGCTCGCAGTTCAGAATGGCATACACCGTGCTTGGTGATGCAGTGAACCTGGGATCAAGGTTGGAAGGCTTGACCAAGCAATATGGTGTCTCGGTGATATGTGGCGACAGCACGCGCCGGCGGGTCGATGACTGGGCCTACCGCGACCTTGATCGGGTTCGGGTCAAGGGCAAGGCGGAGCCGGTTGGTATCTTTGAGCCGCTGGGTTTGCGCGCCGAGTTGGATGGCGACACCCGCAAGGAGCTCAAGCACTACCGCGATGCGTTGCTGGCCTATCGCAACCAGAGCTGGTCAGAGGCCGAGTTGCAGTTCTATCAGTTGCAGAAAACGCGCCCCGATCCACATCCTATCTATCAGGTCTATCTTGACCGCATTGAGATCTTCAAGCGCATGCCGCCCGGGCCCGATTGGGATGGCGTGTTTACCCATACCAGCAAGTAGCTTGTCGTGAACATCAATCAAACCCAGAGGTCAAAGCAGACATTAATCGTCATACAATTGGGCCATGGCTGAACATGAGACAGAACGCTACGGCAACACTGCAGTTGAAGAGGCACCGCCCAAACTGCAGCGCCCGCCGATGTACAAGGTCGTTATTTTGAACGACGACTACACACCTATGGAGTTTGTGGTCCATATCCTGCAGAAGTATTTCAGGCTTGGGCACGAGCAGGCCGTTCAGGTCATGCTTGAAGTCCATACCAAAGGAGCGGGTGTGGCTGGCACCTACACCGCCGAGATCGCGGAAACCAAGGTGGCTCAGGTAAACCGGTATGCGCGGGAAAATGAACATCCGCTGATGTGTACGATGGAGAAAGCGTAATGCTTAGTCAGGATCTGCAGGCCGCCCTGGATGCGGCATTCAAATCAGCCAAATCGGAGGCGCACGATCTTCTGACCGTCGAGCATTTGCTGCTTGCCTTGCTGGACGATGCCAAACTGGCCGAAGTGCTGCGCGCGGTCGGCGCACAACTTGAGCCTCTGGAGCAGGGGCTGCGCGAATTCATTCGCACCAACGTGCAAACCGTGGGCGAAGTGGATGACGGCTATGAAGTCCAGCCTACGCTGGGTTTCCAGCGGGTGTTGCAGCGCGCGGTTTACCACGTGCAGTCATCCGGCAAAAAGGAAGTCACGCCCATCAATGTGCTGGTGGCGATCTTCGCCGAGCGCGATGCGCACGCGGTGTTTTTGCTCGCTGAGCAAGGCGTCAGCCGGCTGGATGTGGTCAATTACATTTCTCACGGAATTGCCCGCGACGAAAGCGAGAGCAATCCCGGTGTCGGTGATGGCGAGGACACCAAAGATGTCGCCGGTGAAGGCGAATCCGCGCTGGCCAAATACACCGTCAATCTGAACGAAAAAGCGCGCCAGGGACGCATCGATCCGTTGATCGGGCGTGCCTTGGAGGTCGAGCGCGTGATCCAGACCTTGTGTCGTCGGCGCAAGAACAACCCCTTGCTGGTTGGTGAGGCCGGGGTTGGCAAGACCGCAATTGCCGAAGGTTTGGCGCTGGCCATTGTTGAAGGCGAGGTGCCTGAGGTGCTGGGCAAGGCCACCATCTACGCGTTGGATATGGGCGGTCTGGTTGCAGGCACCAAGTACCGCGGTGATTTTGAGAAGCGCCTCAAAGGTGTTCTCAAGGAGCTCAATGAGGATCCCGGTTCGGTGCTGTTCATCGACGAGATTCACACCATGATCGGGGCCGGTGCGGCTTCTGGCGGCGTCATGGATGCCTCCAATTTGCTCAAGCCCGGGTTGGCCAGCGGCGAATTGCGCTGCATTGGCTCAACCACCTACAGCGAATTCCGCGGCATCTTCGAAAAGGATCATGCGCTGGCCCGTCGTTTCCAGAAAATTGACGTGCCAGAACCGAGCGTGTCGGAAACCCAGCAAATTCTGATGGGGCTGAAGTCGCGTTTCGAGAAGCACCATGAGGTGCGCTACACCAATAACGCCATTCAGGCCGCAGCCGAGCTTGCTGCGCGACATATCAATGATCGCCATCTGCCGGACAAGGCCATCGACGTGATCGATGAGGCCGGTGCGCGCCTGCAGTTGATGCCGGCATCCAAGCGGCGCAAGACCGTTCAGGTCAAGGATATTGAAGAGATCGTGGCCAGGATTGCACGCATTCCGCCGAAGAGCGTGAGTGCTTCGGATCGAGACGTGCTGCGCACGCTGGAGCGTGATCTCAAGCTGGCCATTTTTGGTCAGGATGCCGCCGTTGAAACCCTGTGTGGTGCGATCAAGATGTCACGCTCGGGGCTGGGGCCGCCGGATCGTCCGATCGGCAGCTTCCTGTTTGCCGGGCCGACCGGGGTCGGCAAGACCGAGGTGACGCGTCAGTTGGCGGACTTGCTGGGCATTGATCTGGTCCGCTTCGACATGTCGGAATACATGGAGCGGCACACGGTGTCGCGCCTGATCGGGGCGCCGCCTGGCTACGTCGGTTTTGATCAGGGTGGTCTGCTGACGGAGGCTGTCATCAAGCAGCCACACGCCGTGGTGCTGCTCGATGAAATCGAAAAAGCCCATCCGGAAGTGTTCAACCTGCTGCTGCAGGTGATGGATCACGGCACCCTGACCGACAACAACGGGCGCAAAGCCGATTTCCGCAATGTCATTCTGGTGATGACCACCAATGCCGGCGCCGCCGATATGGCACGTCCATCCATTGGGTTCGCCAGCCAGGATCATCGCAGTGACGGTATGGAGGCGCTCAAACGCCTGTTCACCCCTGAGTTCCGCAACCGTCTGGACGCGGTGATCCAGTTCGAACCACTGCGGCCGGAAGTGGTGCGGCATGTGGTCGACAAATTCCTGGTCCAGGTCGAGGTTCAGCTCGAGAGCAAGAACGTGCACATCGAGTTCGATGAGGCGGCACGTGCCTGGCTGGTCGAGAATGGCTACGATGAAACCATGGGCGCACGTCCCATGGCACGTCTGATCCAGGAGCAGATCAAGCGACCGCTCGCCGAAGAGTTGCTGTTCGGCAAGCTGAGCAAAGGTGGCCAGATCCGGGTCAGTGCAAACGCGGATGGTTTGCAGCTGGAAATCGAGGATGCGGAGGCGCTGGCGTAACCACGCCAGCGCGGATTACCAGCGCGGATTATTTACCGCGGTAGGTGATGCGGCCCTTGGACAGATCGTAGGGCGTCAGCTGCACCGTGACCGTGTCACCGGTGAGGATGCGGATGTAATGCTTGCGCATGCGGCCGGAAATGTGAGCTGTCACGGTGTGACCATTTTCCAGTTGTACGCGAAATGTGGTGTTGGGCAGGGTTTCAGTCACCGTGCCTTCCATTTCGATAAGATCTTCTTTCGGCATTTAAAGCGTCTAGAGTTGGCAAAGCCGGCCATTATCAGCGCTTTTGCCGCAGCCATCAATCTTTAATCGTGGTCCAGGCTTCTCCGGTGCGTCGTTGCTGTGGCAGATACTCCGACTTGTACTGCATCTTGACGCTGTCTTGCACGTAGTAGCCAAGGTACAGCCAAGGTAGCGCAGAGGCTCGACAGGTTTCGATCAAACGCAGCACTGCATAGCGCCCGAGCGAGCGCTGGGCGGACTCTGGCGCGAAAAATGTGTAGACCGCTGACATCCCGCTGAGCAGTCGGTCGACCACGCAAACGGCCTGCAATGTGCCGCCGCTATCGCGGATCAGCAGGTGCTGTGTGATGCTCGCCGATGGGCTGCATAAAAATTGTTCAAAGCCTTCGCGATCGTCCGGGTCCATGCCGCCATCTGAGTGTCGATCGCGCAAATATCGACGGTACAGCGCGTAACGCTCGTCGGTGCCCACCGGTGTTGCCCAGCTGGCAATCAGATCCTCGTTGCGCTTCAAGCAGCGCCGTTGGGCGCGATTCGGTTTAAACGCGGCAACGTCTACGCGAGTGGACTCACAAGCCTGGCAATCCGGGCACATGGGGCGGTAGTGGCTGGGCCCGCTGCGCCGAAACCCCATCTGTGACAGGGCGTCGCGCTGGCTGGCATTGAGTTGCAGGCGCGGATCGACAAAAACATTGCGGCTCTGGCGGTCGGGCAAGTAGCTGCACGTCGTCGGCGCGCTGAGAAACAGCGGCAAGGATTCAATTTGCGATTTAATGTGGGACATGCGCGCGGTCGCAAGGTGCATCAATGTCGAACGACCAGGACCCGCCAGGCGGCGGCGTGTCGCCGATGGCATTGTCCAATATGCCTTCGAACTGTTCGCGTGAGATGCGGGTTATACCCATGCGTTCCAGGTGCGGGGAGGCAACCTGGCAATCGAGCACGGCGAATTGCCAGGCGTGCAGCTGTTGGCACAGCCACAACATGGCCAGTTTTGAGCCATTGCTGGCCCGGCTGAACATCGATTCGCCGAAGAACACCTTGCCCAGAGCAATGCCGTACAGGCCGCCGATCAGTTCACCTTCGCGCCAAACCTCAATGGAGTGGGCATGGCCGCGGCGAAACAGTTCGGTGTAGGCCTGGCGCATGGCGGGGCCCAGCCAAGTGCCGTCACTGCGGCACGTCGCGCACGCGTCGATGACTTGTGGAAACGCTTGGTCAAGCGTGACCGCATAGTCTGCGCGATTGGCGGCGCGGCGCAGGCTGCGGCTGACATGCAATTGCGCGGGGTAGATGACGGCGCGCGGATTGGGGGTCCACCACAGGATGGGTTCATCCGGGTTGAACCAGGGGAATATGCCGTGGCGATAGGCCTGCAGCAGGCGGCTGACACTGAGGTCGCCGCCCACCGCAATCAGACCATCCGGATCGCGCAGCGCGCACTCGCCGGGTGGGAAGGGCTCGCGTGGATTACGCGGGTCCAGCCAGTACAGACTGAGTCTGCTTTGGGTGGTCAATGATGAACGATGTCGGAAGCGACAACCCCATCCAGGGCCAATTGCACGCAGGTGTCGTGCTCGAAGCTGCCAATGTTGTTGCTGACGTCGATATCGTCGTTCTTGATGCGCCCGTCGGCGTCAAAGCCGACCAGTGCACCGGCAGTTCGTACCTGGATGCTGTTGTCTTCATCGTTGGGGTCGTCAACGATGACCTGCAGATAATGCGCACGCTGAGCGGCAAACCTGGGCAAACGCCCTTGCCCCGCGGCGACCAAAGCTGCGTTTTCGGAGGTTATCTGCTCAATAACGCCGTCCGCTCTGAGCAGGAAGTGTCGAATCTGAGTCATGTCGTACTCCGTTGTCCGGGCCGGCACGCGACCCGTCAGGGTGTCAATGCAGCGGTTAAAAGGATTCTGGACTAAACAATGTGGTCATGACGTGAAGAATCAAGATGGCTTGATTCAAGATGACTGGGGACGGTGTACTGTGCCCTCCTTGGTTGGTCGGCGATCAATCTGCTTCTCTGGGAGTATACTCCCCTATATTGTGGTGAAAAGCCCTGTTAACTGATTTCAAACACAAGATGTTGGGGTACGGCTGGTGAGTGCACAAGCCCGGGCGGGAGCTGACCGCCCCCATTGGTTGATGCGCGGAGTGCGCGAGGCCGTCCTGCTGAGCGCCACTTTTTTGGCGCTGTTTTTGCTGCTTGCACTGGTCAGTTACGACCGTGCGGATCCGGGCTGGTCAAGTACCGGGATGAACCTGCGCCCGGAAAATCTGGGCGGCCTTATCGGCGCCTGGGTCGCGGACATACTGCTCAGCGTTTTCGGCTGGCTGGCCTTTGCTGTGCCGTGGATGATTCTCGCCATCGGCTTGATGCTTTACCGCGAAAAAAGTGAGCGCCTGGGCGAGAATCCGGGGGTGCGCGGGGCCGCCTTGCTGATCGTTTTGATTGCCGCCTGTGCCATCAGTGGCATGCATGCGCCCGGTCATACCAGCCTGACACCGCAGGGCAGTGGCGGCATTGTTGGTACCTCGGTTGCGGAGATGCTGATCCAGCTGTTCAGTCCGGTCGGGGCGACCTTGATGTTACTGATGATCGTGCTCGGGTCATTGCCGCTGGCGCTAAAATTTTCCTGGTTGCAGCTGATGGACGAAATTGGCGCGCGCACGCTACGCCTGTTCGAAACGTTTGCGCAGGCCAGGGAGCAGCGGCGTGAGCAGCGTGAAGCGCGTGCCCAGCATCGGCAGGATGAACTGCGTCAGCGACGCATGCAGCCAGCCGTGGACGAGCCGGAAGAACTGGCCCTGGTCAGTGAGCCCGCGATGTCTGTTGCGGCGCCCAAGCTCAGCATCAGTAAGCGCAAGAGCAAGCGCAAGAAACGTGATGCCGTGCCCGAAGCACAGCTGGCTTTGCCGATCCACGAAGGCGGCACCGATGGGGCCAGCGTCGAGTTCACGGGCAATCCCTTGCCGCCGATTTCGATGCTGGATTTGGCGCGCGAAGATGTGCTGACCTATTCCGATGCCGATCTGGAACAGATGTCGCGAGATCTGGAAGGCCATCTGGCCGATTTCGGAGTCGATGCAGAGGTTGTCAATGTTGCGCCGGGGCCGGTGATTACGCGCTTCGAGCTGCAACCCGCGCCGGGGGTCAAGGTCAGTCGTATCACCAATCTGGCCAAGGATCTGGCGCGCGCACTGTCGATCGTGAGTCTGCGCGTGGTCGAGGTCATTCCCGGGAAATCGGTGATCGGGATCGAGATCCCCAATCGCCAGAGGGCGATCGTGAGCTTGCGTGCGGTGTTCGAGTCGGCCGCCTATCAGAATGCCAAGTCACCTTTGACGTTGGCGCTGGGTAAGGATATCGGCGGGGTGCCGGCGACTGCGGATCTGGCCAAGATGCCGCACTTGCTGGTCGCAGGTACCACCGGTTCGGGTAAGTCCGTGGCTGTCAACGCCATGATCCTGAGCCTGTTGTACAAGGCCACGGCTGATGATGTGCGCCTGATCATGATTGATCCGAAAATGCTTGAACTGTCGGTTTACGAGGGGATTCCGCATCTGCTCGCCCCGGTTGTGACCGACATGAAAGAAGCGGCCAATGCGCTGCGCTGGTGTGTGGCCGAGATGGATCGGCGTTACAAACTCATGGCGAAGTTGGGCGTGCGCAATATTGCTGGTTTGAACAAGAAGCTGGATGAAGCGCGCACTGCTGGATCGCCGATTGTTGATCCGCTGTGGAAGCCGGCCGAGGAGTTTGATGACCAGGCGGGCGCACCGGAGCTGGAAAATATGCCGTATATCGTGGTGATCATCGACGAACTCGCTGATCTCATGATGGTCGTAGGCAAGAAGGTGGAAGAGTTGATTGCCCGCCTGGCTCAGAAAGCGCGTGCGGCGGGTCTGCATCTGATCATTGCCACGCAGCGCCCCTCGGTGGATGTGATTACCGGCTTGATCAAGGCCAATGTGCCGTCGCGCATTGCCTTCCAGGTGGCATCGAAAATGGATTCACGGGTGATCATCGATCAGCCGGGCGCCGAGGCTTTGCTGGGCCATGGTGACATGCTGTATTCCGCCAATTCCCCGGTGCCGCGCCGTGTACATGGCGCGTTTATTGACGACCATGAGGTGCACAAAGTGGTGGATTACCTCAAGCAGGTGGCGCCTGCTGATTACCATGACGACATACTCAGCGGTGCCAGTGATACGGCATTGCCCGGCATCGACCCGATAGAGGGTGGTGAAGGCGGTTCCGAGACGGATGCACTCTACGATCAGGCGGTGTCGATCGTGACGGAAACCCGCAAGGCCTCGATATCCTGGGTTCAACGGCGTCTCAAGATCGGCTACAACCGGGCCGCCCGCATCGTCGAGGACATGGAGGCCGCCGGTGTGGTCAGCGTGCCCAATGAAAAAGGCCAGCGCGAAGTGCTGGCGCCGCCGCCGGTGCAATCATGATGCGTATGACCGCACTTTTGCTTGGCAGTGTCTTGTGGCTGCTCAGTGGTCTGGCCAGCGCTCAGCCGCTGGATGACCTGAAAGCGTTTTATCGCGATGTCACCAGTTTGTCCGGTGATTTCGAGCAGCGTTTGCTGGATGAGGATGGCGATACGCTGGAGCGTTACGCCGGTCGCTTCTGGATGCAACGCCCGGGCCGTTTCCTGTGGCGCTATGACACGCCGTACGAGCAACAGCTTGGCTCTGATGGTGAGACGCTGTGGCACTACGACGTGGATCTGCGGCAGGTCACCAAGCGTGATGCCGAAACCAGCCTGAGTGGCACCCCGGCAGAGTTGCTCGGTGGTGATTTGTCGCAGCTCGATAGCTATCAACTGACCCGGCTGGATGACGAGGACGGACTGCAATGGCTGCAACTGTTGCCCAACAATGACAGCTCGGATTTCGCCCAGATTCGCATTGGTCTTGCGCAGGGCCAGCCGACCAAAGTGGTGCTGAGCGATCGTCTGGGCCAGACCACAGCGATGACTTTGCATGATCTCAAACGCAATCCGGACCTGGATGGCGCGCTGTTTGATTTGCGTGTGCCGGACGGTGTGACGGTGGTCGATGAACGCAGCGGGCGCTGATTCGCGCTGGTGGCTGGGCGGCTTGCTGGCCTGGGCATTCATCGTGGCATGGTTGATGTTCTCGCCGGCACCGGAACTTGGCAGTAGCGCGCCCTATGCCGACAAACTGGCTCATCTGGGCATCTTTGCGCTGGCCGGGGCCTGGGTGGCCTGGCATGAGACAGCCTGGATGCGGGCCTGGCCATGGCTGCTGGCGTTGATGGCGTATGCGGTATTTACCGAACTGGTCCAGCATCAGCTGCCCACGCGTAGCGCCGAGCTGGCTGATGGGTTGGCCGACGGTCTTGGTATCTTGATTGGCTTTGCCATGGTGCGTGGTGTGCGGATGCGCCAAGGGCAATCCGCGTGAGCGCGCCTTTGGCCGAACGCATGCGTCCGGCAACACTGGATCAGGTCTGTGGCCAGTCCGCATTGCTTGCCGACAACGGGCCTTTACGCCGTGCGCTGACCCATGGCCGGCTTGGTTCGATGTTGTTCTGGGGGCCGCCGGGCGTGGGTAAAACCACACTCGCTCGGGTGCTTGCCGCCGACAGCGGGCGTGAAATCCGCGCCCTGTCCGCAGTGCAATGCGGGGTCAAGGATCTGCGCAAGGCCGTTGATGAACTGCCGCAATCGCCGGCTGGCATCGTGTTCATCGATGAGGTGCATCGTTTCAACAAGGCCCAGCAGGATGCCTTGCTGCCGTGGGTTGAGAGTGGACGTATTGTTCTTCTCGGGGCGACCACCGAAAACCCTTCGTTCAGTATCAATCGGGCCTTGCTGTCACGTTTGCAGGTGATGGTGCTCAAGGCTCTGGATACACCGGATTTGCAGGCTTTGATCGAGCGTGCGCTGGTTGCACCACACGGCCTTGATGGCGAGATTGAGGCTGATACCGAGGTGGTGCTGCGCATCGCCCAGTTGGCCGATGGTGATGCGCGACGCGCGCTCGGCTTGCTTGAGCAGGCGTCCACACTTGCGGTGTCCGGGCGGCTTTCATTGGACGCGGTCGAGGCCGCCCTGAAGACCCAGCCACGCGCATTCGACAAGGGTGGCGATGAGTTCTACGACCAGATTTCAGCGCTGCACAAATCGGTGCGTGGTTCCGATCCGGATGCCGCGCTGTACTGGTTGGCGCGCATGCTGGATGGCGGCTGTGACCCGCAGTACATCTCGCGCCGCCTGATTCGCATGGCCAGCGAGGACATCGGCAATGCCGACCCGCGCTTACTCGGGCTGTGCATGGATGCGGCCGAAGCGTATGAACGGCTGGGCAGTCCGGAAGGTGATCTGGCCCTGGCGCAGGCGGCGGTCTATCTGGCCTGCGCGCCCAAGAGCAATGCAATCGAAATGGGCTGGATGGCGGCGCAAAAGGCCGTGCGCCAGGGCGGAAGTCAGCCGGTACCGGCGCGTTTGCGCAATGCCCCGACCCGGTTCATGAAAGAGCAGGGCAATGGCAGCGGCTATCGCTACGCGCATGATGAGCCCGATGCGGTGGCCTGGGGCGAGCATTACTTGCCGGACGCCTTGTTGGGGCAGCGCTATTACCAGCCGACCTCGCGCGGGCTGGAGCGCAGTATTGGCGATAAGCTGGACAGGATTCGCGCGGAACAGGACAAGACGTTGGCTCAATACCGCAAGCGAGGACGCAGTTGAACTGGTTGGCCGTGGCATTGGGCGGCGCGTGTGGCGCGTGTCTGCGCTTCGGTTTGATGCGCCTGATCCCCCCGGCTGGTGGTTATCCGTGGGCGGTTCAACTGGCCAATGTGCTGGGCAGTTTTCTGATCGGTTTGCTGTTTGTGCAGATCGCCATGCGCTGGGGCAATCAGCATGCGGCCTGGCAATTGCTAGGGGTGGGCTTGCTCGGCGGCTTCACCACCTATTCGACCTTTTCCCTGGATACCGTGCGCCTGATCGAGCAGGGCCGCATGTCGACCGCACTGGTGTATGTACTGACCACGCTGGTGCTGTGCATAGCAATGGCGGCGGTGGGCGTCCTGCTCGGTCGGCGGCTGATGTAAAATTGCGTCCTTTTTGACGAAGGATTGCAGCGATGCTGGAGCCGAAACTTCTCCGCAACGACATCGAACAGGTCGCGGCGACGCTGACCAAGCGCAATATGCAGCTGGATATTGGCGCTTACCAGGCCCTGGAAGAGCAGCGCAAAGCGTTGCAGGTCAAGACCGAAGAGCTGCAATCCCAGCGCAACAGTCGTTCCAAGGACATCGGCAAGCTCAAGGCTGCAGGCGAAGACATCACGCCGCTGCGCCAGGAAATGAGCGCCCTGGGCGAGCAGCTGGATCAGCTCAAGGAGCAGCTGGAGCAGGTTCAGCAGGCGATGCGCGAGTGGAGCCTGGGTCTGCCCAATCTTCCGGCTGAAGATGTGCCGCCGGGTAAGGATGAATCGGACAATGTCGAGGTGCGTCGCTGGGGCACGCCGCGTGATATCGCCGATGCTCGCGATCATGTGGATCTGGGCGAAGCACTGGGCGGCATGGATTTCGATGCGGCTGCGACCATCACCGGGTCGCGATTTGTGGTTTTGCGTGGCCAGTTGGCCCGACTGCAGCGCGCGCTGGTGCAGTTCATGCTCGACGTGCATGTCGAACAGCATGGCTACCAGGAAGTGTATGTGCCCTTCATCGTGAACCGCGAAAGCCTGCAGGGCACAGGTCAGCTGCCCAAGTTTGAGGAAGACCTTTTTGCGCTGAGTGGACGCGACTGGTATCTGGCGCCGACCGCTGAAGTGCCGGTGACCAACTTGGTGCGTGAGCGCATTATCGAAAAGGCCGAATTGCCGCTCAAGTTTGTTGCCCATACCCCGTGCTTCCGGTCTGAGGCCGGTTCCTACGGGCGCGACACCCGCGGCATGATTCGCCAGCATCAGTTCGAAAAAGTAGAGCTGGTGCAGGTCGTGCAGCCGGAGCAATCGTGGCAAGCGCTGGAGCAGCTCACCAGCGATGCTGAAACCATATTGCAACTGCTTGAGTTGCCATATCGCACGGTCAAATTGTGTGGTGGCGACCTCGGTTTTTCCGCCGCCAAGACCTACGATCTGGAAGTGTGGCTGCCGTCTCAGCAGACCTATCGTGAAATCTCTTCATGCAGCAACTTCCTGGATTTCCAGGCGCGTCGTCTGCAGGCGCGCTGGCGCAGTCCGGAGATGAAAAAGCCGGAACTGGTGCACACCCTGAACGGTTCAGGTCTGGCCGTGGGCCGGACCCTGCTAGCGGTGCTGGAAAATGGTCAGCAGGCGGATGGCAGTATTCAGTTGCCCGAAGCGCTCAAGCCTTACTGGAAAGGTTCGCTGACGCTCAAGCCTTGATCTCAGGCTGAGCTCACAGCGGGTCGCTTAGCCAGCATTCCACCACGCTGCCGGCCGCAAGGTCGGCGCCCGCGGGAATGCGCGCAATGGCGTTCGCGCTGGCCAGGTTGCTGGTCATGTGCGAGGCCTGATGAGGCAGGGCGGTCAGCACCAGTTGGCCTTCGCTGTTGGCCTGCACATGGCCGCGGAGCAGACGGGTTCGGCGGCTGTCGGCGCGAATGGCCTCGCCCAACCGCAGGTGAAGACTGCTCGGCGGCGGGGTTCCGCACATGCGGGCCAGTGCGTAACGCACATGCACCATCGCGCAGGCGTAAACCGAGGCCGGATTGCCGGGCAAAATGAACACCGCCTGACCTTGTGGACCCAATCCGAAGCTCAGCGGTTTGCCTGGTTTTTGCGCCACTTTCCAGAAGCGTTCCTCGATACCGCAGGCTTGCGTGGCGCTGCGGCTGTGATCGTGATCACCAACCGAGGCGCCGCCACTGATCAAAAGCATGTCGGCCTTGCTCAGCGCGGTTGCAATGTCGGCTTTGAGTTGCTCAGGGTCATCCGGACACAGCCTGACGCTGCTGATTTGTGCGCCGTTCTGAAGGGCAAAATGGCGCAGAAAAGTCCCATTGGATTCGAAAATCTGTGCGGGTCCCCTGGGGGTTGCCGGCGCCACCAGCTCGCTACCACTGACGATGATGGCGATGCGGGGCTGGCCTAAGCAGTTGATCCGAGCATGACCGGCGCCGGCCGCAATCGACAGTTGTGCGGCATTCAGACGCTGTCCGGCATGCAGCAGAATGTGCCCGGCACGCACTTCCTCACCTTGTTGGCGGACATTGCGGCCAGGTGTCAGCGGTTGTGAAAAGCGCACGCCATCAGCCTGCGCTTGTACATTCTCTTGAATTTCCACGCTGTCGGCGCCGGGTGGCAAGGGCGCGCCGGTGAAGATGCGCGCGCAATGGCCAGCGGGCAAGGTCTGCGGTTGCTGTCCGGCAGCGACAGCCTGATGCAATGGCAAGGCAATCGGGTGGGTCTTCGATGCGTCGGTCAAATCAGCGGCATGAACGGCATAGCCGTCCATCGCGCTTTGCCGCATCGGCGGCAGATCCAGAGTGCTTGCGACATCTTGTGCCAGGACGCGGCCGAGGGCGTGTTCCAACGCCAGCGGCTCGTGAGCAGTGGACGGGTAGAGCACGTTGTAGTGCTCAATTGCCTGTTCAAGGCTCAGCATGATCTAGCTCGGGCGATGCAGCACGCCGACGGCATGAACCACGCCGGTACGAATGGCTGACCAGCTTTCGCGCGTGCCGGCCAGACTGCCGGGCAGGGTGATGACCAGTGAACGTCCGATGGTCCCGGCGACGCCGCGCGCGATCAGCGCCAGCGGGGTGCGTTGCTGGCCGAACTGGCGTGCGGTTTCCATGATTCCCGGAACATCCTTGTCGAGCATGGCGGCGATCGTTTCTGCAGCGCAGTCATCGGGTGCCAGGCCGGTGCCGCCCACCGTGAGGATCAGTGCATTGCTGTGCGCCACCGCGTGGGTCACGGCATCACGCAAATCCTGCGCCTGCGGCGGCAGAACCTGACGCTGAATCGGCGCAAACCCGGCCTCTTCAAGAGCGCTGGCAAGCCAGTCGGCGGCGGCGTCGGGCTTGCCGCCATTGGCGATGCGGCTGGACACGGTGATGATGTGGGCCGGGCGCGCGGCTTTGAGGGCGCGGCGGTGATCAGACTTGCCGCCGGTTTTCTCCAGCAGGCGCGTGCCTTCAATCGACAGATCCATCCCGGCATGCGGTTTGAGCATGTCGTAAATGGTCAGAGCCGCAACGCTGGCGCCAGTCAGGGCTTCCATTTCCACCCCGGTCGGGCCGATGGTGGCAACCACGGTTTCAATGCGCAGGGCGTCCTTGTGCAACTCGAATTCGACCGCGCTGTGTTGCAGTGTCAAAGGATGGCAATGGGGCAGCAGTTCCCAGCAGCGCTTGATCGCCATCATGCCGGCGATGCGCGCCGCTTCACGCACATCACCCTTGTCGATGGTGCCGTCGAGCACGCGCTGAGCGCAGTCCTTGGGCATGCGCACCCAGGCTTCGGCGCGTGCCTGACGCGCCGTTGATGGTTTGTCGCTGATATCTCTCAAGCTGCGGTCCCGGATCGTTGTGGTGTTTGGCGCCACGCATTGTACTCATGCCGACCGCATAACGGCGCTGGGCGCACTGGCGCTGCAGGTGTCAGTCGCCGAAGTTGTAGCGCAGTTCAACAACATACTGCGGCTCATCTATCAGGGCCACGGTGGCGTAATTGC
Source organism: Oceanococcus sp. (assembly GCA_041619315.1). GTDB lineage: Bacteria > Pseudomonadota > Gammaproteobacteria > Nevskiales > Oceanococcaceae > Oceanococcus. The sequence continues at coordinate 17,097 of JBFKEC010000001.1, forward strand.
CCGGAAACTGGGGCTGGTCGATGAGCACAGCGCGTTCCTGCTCGCCGCTCAGATTTTTGGCATTGACGATCAATGACCAGCGCCGATCCAGGGGGGCAATGCCAAGCCTTGCGTTGATTTTCGTGGTCGCTTCTTGATGGCTGGCGGGATCAAGGTCCACATCGAGGAAGTGTTCGCCCTGATACAACACATCGATTCCAAACAAGCCGCCAATCTGGTGCCGTGGCCATACCGGGAACTTGATCGACGGGGTGAAACTTGCGCTCAGGCGCGGCGCAAACGGGGTTTCACGCCCGCTCAAATCCTGGGTCGGCGGTGGGTTGGCTTCGGCGCTGGTGTTACAGGCCGGATCACTGGTGCTGGACCCGGCCTGGGCTGGGCCGCAGCGGAAACTCCCATAGGCGACGTCACTGATGCCCAGACTGCCGGCCAGGGTCAGAAAATTCAGCGGCGGCAGCCATTGCAGATCGATTTCCAAGCCTTGTGACACGGCGCTGGCCGCATTGATGGTGCTGATGTTGGTGCCGTCAAACAGGTTGACCTGTAAATCATCAAATTCGACCCGATAGGCGGTGGCGTTGAGCATCAAACTGTCATGCAGCCATCGGCTCTTGATGCCCAGTTCAAATGACAGGGCACTTTCCGGTTCGTATTCCAGATTGCGCGGGGCCAGCAGCGGGCCAGAGTAACCGCCACTTTTGAATCCACGTGTGGCATTGGCAAACAGCGTGAAGTCATCGCTGGGGCGATAGCTCAGCGCGATTTTGGGTGAGCGCTCGATTTCGTCCCTGGAGGTACGGCTCTCAAACTGGCGCTGGCCTGCAAACAATGCAGCCGCCGGGCAGGCCGGGCGGTTGGCGCAGCGCGACCATTGCTCGCCCTGCTTGCGTTCGCGACCGTAGCGAAAACCCAGGGTCAGATCGAAATTGTGGGTCAGGCTCCAGGTGGTCTGGAAAAACGCAGCCAGCGCACGCGCATCGATGAGTGTGGCGTTATCGAGTATTTCGACCGCCAGTGATTCGGGGATCAGGTCAAACGGGCCGGGAACATCGCTGATGTCGCGCGGCAGGCCCAGGCTTTCAAGCAAGTCGCCCAGTGCGGCCGGGGTTTGCGGAAGGTTACTGCCTGGTGATGTGCCGCCAGCCAGCAACGAGTCTATGACGCCGTTCATATTGACGTGAACATCCTGGGTCACGTCAGCCGAGCTTTGCATGCCGTAGGCGCCGACGATCCAGTCCATGTGCTTGCCGAGGCCAAACAGGCCGCTGGTGGAAAATGCACTGCGCAGTTCAAAGGAACGCTGGTGATAGGTTTCCGGGCCGTTCGAGGCCACAGATTGCGAATCCAGCGGTGAGAAATCACTGTCGAGCAGGTAAGGGGTTTCAATTTGAGCATCGGCCAGAATCAGATTGATGCTCAGATCGTCGAGAACACCGATACGGCCAATGAACTGCTCGAGTTTGAGCCACAGGCTGCGCGCATCCCGATTGGAATAATTGGCTTCGTTGAAAGAATTGCGGCCATTGAATGGCTCGGCGTCGGCATCCGGGTCTACCCTTTGGTAGCGCTGCAGTGAACGCTGCGAGGCTTGCTGCAGTTCGAATGCGTTGCCGCGTGTTTCGGTGTGCGCGAGCAAGGCGCCGGCGTCGATGGTCAGGGTGTCGGTGGCCAGCCAGCGCAGCTTGATGCGGCCGCTGAGGTCCTGGGCCTTGGCCGTTTCATCGCGCATGGTGTTGTACATGCCAAGATTGCGATCGCGGGCGCGAAACGACACCCGGGCGGCCAGTGTCTGGTCTATGAGTGTGGTGCCCAAGGCCCCTTCCACGCGCTGCTCGGACAGGCTGCCGCGGGCCAGTGCGACGAAACCCTGGGTCGAGAAATCCGGTTGCGCGGTGGTGAAGTTGAGCACACCGGCGATGGTGTTCTTGCCAAACAGCGTGCCCTGGGGGCCGCGCAGCACCTCGACCCGATCGATATCGAAGATGGCATCGGCGATGAAGGTCGAACGACCATAGAACACATCATCAATCGACAGCCCCACAGAAGGTTCCAGATTGCGTCCAAGCGGGGGCGAGCCGAAACCACGAATGTTGATGGTGGGCAGAAAGCTAGCGGCTTGGGCGTACTTTACGTTGGGGGTGTACTGCATCAATTCGTGCGCTTCGACTATAGCGGCATCCTGAATCTGGGCCCGCCCCAGAGCCGACACGGAAATGGGTACGTCCTGCAGACTCTGTTCGGTTTTCTGCGCGGTCACCACAATCTCTTCAATGCTGCGAGCGCTGTTACGTGGTTGTGCTGTCGGAGCCGCTTGTGCGGCCATGCGGATCGTGGCAGGCGGGGCTGGTGAGGGCATGGGCGTGGCGCTGGCAGATGGGGGCGCGAACAGCGCATCGAGTTCGTCGCTGCTCGCCACAAATGGCCATGCGGCCAGCACCATACATAGCCCAAGACCTGTCACGGCTGGGTTCAATCGCATACGTCTCTCCATCCGTGCCGTCGTTATTTATTGGGGCCGACGGTCTGCGGGAATGCGATAGCGGCAGGTTGTTGTCCTGGCGCCATAAGATTTACAGAGTGTCTAATTTGTCTCAGTGCGCACGCATCGTCAATGCTCTGGCCGTACGCCAGATGCGTGAAATAGACAAACTGTCAATAAAATCAGAAGGGCACGCCGACCGACCCGTTGGGCCGGTCAGCGCAAAGCGGGCGTGTCGCGCGCTAAGAGGCCTTTTTGCGGCGTTGCAGCCAGATCACCAGCAGCGTCAGAGCCAGCAGGAGCCACGGCCCATAGCGCAAAGCACGGTCGTGCATGCTGTTGATGGTGAGTTGGCGCCGGGCGTCGTAGTTTTCCGGGACTTCCAGGGCGCCGACATCATCCGCCCAGTTTTGATACAGCTCGCGCATGCGCTGGAAGCGCTGAGGGTGCGTGCTCGACAGGTCCTGGGTTTCGCCCGGATCGATGGCGATGTTGAACAGCTTCCACTGGTTGTCGCCGTAGCTTGGGCGATTGCGAGACAGTTTGTAGTCGCCCGTGAACAGGGCTACGTTGCCCGCGGTTTCAAACGCCACGATGTCATCGGGCTCACGCACCAAGGCCTCGGAGCGTTGGATCAGGGGATACAGCGAACGTCCCCGAATGGGCTCTATGCCGGCGGGCGATTGATCGGTGATGCCGGCGATATCGAGCAATGTCGGGGCGATGTCGATGACAAAGCCGGGCTGCGATATGGGGCCGGCCTGAGGGATCGCTGCACCGGAGAAAATGGCCGGTACGCGCACGCCACCTTCGCCAGTGTAAAACTTGAACAGCGCGTGGGGTGAGGCGGCCGCACTGGCAAACTCGGGGCCGATATAGCCGTAAGTGCCTTTTTCGCCCAGGGTGTCGAGCTCCAGTGAATAGTCCATCCAGTCCAGCCACATGGCCATGCCGGGTGTTTCTAGCGGGTCATTGTGCTCGGGCCCGTTGTCGGACAGAAACACGAATGTGGTGTTGTCATATTCGCCGGTGGTTTTGAGATGCGCGATGAGGCGACCGATATGATGGTCCATGGCCTCGATCATGCCGGCGTTGACCTGCATGTTCATGGCCAGGCGGCGACGGGTTTGTTCATCCAGCGCAGCCCACTCGCGCAGGCCGTCCGGCATGGCGCCGATCGGCGCATCCGGGTCGACAATACCGAGTTCCACAGCGCGTGCATGGCGTGCTGCGCGGATCGCGTCCCAGCCCTCATCGTAGACACCGTTGTAGCGTTCCACATATTCGCGTGGTGCCTGTACCGGGATGTGTACGGCCTGGAAGGCGAGGTAGGCAAAGAAGGGTTGCTCGGCATCCTGGCCGGAATCGATGTACTCAATCAGTTTGTCGACGAGAAAGCGTGATGAGTAGAAATCATCAGGCAGCGTGGTGGGTTCGCCATCTTCAAACCACGGCGCCTCGGGATATATCGGCAGATAGGGTTTTTGTTCCCAATTGTCAGCGCCCGATGCCTCCAGTGCGAACGAGCGATCAAAGCCGCGGGCGTTGGGCAGCGAGCGTGGGTCCTTGCCCAGATGCCACTTGCCGGTCATGTAGGTGCGGTAGCCGGCGGATTTCAGCCGGGTGGCGATGGTTTGCACGCGCTCGTTGAGGCGGCCGAGATAGGCCGGTTCACCGCGAAAGCGCAGTGGCGTTGTTTCCGGCAGATTGCCCAGTCCCGCTCGGTGACTTTCCACCCCGGTCATGAGCATGGCGCGCGACGGTGAGCACAGCGGTGAGGTGTGGTAGCTGGTCAACAGAGTGCCGCGTGCCGCCAATGCATCAATATTGGGCGTGTTCACTTCACTGCCATAGGCGCCCAGATCGGTATAGCCCAGATCGTCGGCCATGATGAGCACGATATTGGGTGGTGCTGCGCTGGCCAGGGTTATCGGGCCTAAGGCCAGCAGAAACCCAGCCATTGCGCGTAGCGCACGCGAACTCCATTGCTCTGCATCCATCTTGTGCGGTCTCCTTTTTTTATGTCTTTACTGTAGCAGGGGTGCTTGGCATGCTGGGATTTTATAGACATACTGTAAACAAATAAGCGTGAGCATAGCGACCACGCGGGGAGACGGCATGACGCGAAAAATATGGATGGGCTTTGCCGGTCTGGCAGTGGTGCTGGTCACCCTGGCGGGCCTGTTTGGCGACCGCATTTTGCTGCGTGTCATGCAGCGCCAGGTCGAGTTGAACCTGTCCGAAGCCGGGTTTGCGCAATATGCCGAGGGTCTGCATGTGGTCCTGTGTGGGGCCGGCTCACCGATGCCTGATCCAAAGCGCGCCGGGCCTTGCGTTGCCGTGATTGCGGGCGAACACATATATGTGGTCGATGTGGGTAGCGGGGCGGTACGCAACATGACTCAGCAGGGTCTGCCACCAGGCCGTGTGGAGGCTTTGCTGCTCACGCATTTTCATTCCGATCACATTGACGGTGTCGGTGAACTCATGCTGCAGCGCTGGGCTGGCGGTGCGCGCAAGACCCCCTTGCCGGTGGTCGGTCCGACAGGCGTGGATGAGATTGTGCAGGGTTTCAATCAGGCCTATAGCCATGACTTTGGCTATCGCGTTGCCCATCACGGAACGCAAGTGATGGCGCCTGACGGTGGCGGTGCCACGGCACAGGCCTTTGTCACGCCGCCGCCGGGCGTGGGCGAAGTGGTGATCGACAAGGGCGGCCTTAAGGTCACCGCATTTGCAGTGGACCATGCCCCGGTGTCGCCGGCCGTGGGTTACCGATTCGATTATCAGGGACGCAGTGTGGTGATTTCCGGCGACACCGTGAAGTCGGCCAATCTGACGTACTTTGCCCAAGGGGTAGATGTGCTGGTGCACGAAGCCCTGGACGCGCATTTGGTGGATGTGATTACCCAGGCTGCCGAGGCTGTCGGGTCGCAGCAGATGGCGATCATCAGTGCTGATATCCATGACTATCACACCACGCCGCGTCAGGCCGCCGAAGTGGCCCAGAGCGCCGGAGCACGACATTTGCTGTTCTATCACATCGTTCCGGCCTTGCCGCTGCGCCGACTTGAGGCGCTGTTTATCGACGGGGTTGAGGAGGCATATGACGGGCCGGTGACGGTTGGCCGCGATGGCACCTGGCTGGCGTTGCCACCACAGGGCAATGAGGTCATCGTGGGGCGGCGAGGCTGAGAGCACGGCCATCAAGGACATGAGCATGAGCAAGACATACCGTTTCTACGGTTGGGAAATGTCGCTGTACAGCGGCAAGCTGCGGGCCTATTTGCGGCACAAGAACATTCCCTTTGAGGAGCGCCGGGCGACGCTGTGGGACATGCGCCAGATTCGCCGTCAAACTGGTGCCCAGGTGCTTCCGGTGCTGGTCACGCCGGAGGGGCAATGGCTGCAGGACACCTCGCACATCATCGATCAATTGGAAGCCCGCTTCCCTCAGGCCTCAGCCATTCCCGAGACACCGCGACAGCGGATTGCGGCCTATCTTCTGGAGGCCTGGGGCGATGAATTCTGGCTGGCCAGCGCGATGCACTATCGTTGGCACTTTGCCGAAAACTATGGCGAAATTTTCCAGCCAGAGGGCGGCGACAATCTTCTGCCGCATGCGCCACGCTGGCTGAAAAACCGGCTGGTTGACCGGGTCGCCATGGCGATGCGCTCGTTCCTGCCGGGATTGGGTGTTGTGCCTGGGCAAACCGCTGCGATCGAAGCCTGGAGCGAAACCATGTGCGATGCCCTGAACGCCCACTTTGCCGAGCATCGCTATCTGCTCGGCCAGCGGCCCAGTCTTGGGGACTACGGCTTGATCGGCCCGCTATACGCACATCTTGGGCGTGATCCTTATCCTGCTCGCCATTTGATCGGGCCGCGTCCGCATCTGGCTGCCTGGATAGAGCGGATGCAGCAACCCGATGGGCAGGATGGCGAGTTTCTTGCCGATGACGCCATTGCAGATACGCTCGGGCCGCTTTTTGAATCGATATTTGGCGAGTTTTGGGCGTATCTGATGGCCACCCTTGAGGCGCTGCAGCACGCGCCTGAGCCGCAACATGGGCGTGGCTATTCACGCGCGCTTGGTACGGTTTCGACAACCCTGGCTGGGCAGCCGTTTCGCAGCAAGGCGCGACCATTCAGTTTGTGGATGTTGCAGCGAGGGCTTGAGGCATATGCGGCCATGAGCGCGGAGCAGCAAACCATGGTTGACACCTGGCTGGCCGATTTCGCAGCGGGCGAGGCGCTGCATCTTCGCCTGCCGCGGTTAAGGCGTATGGCCTTGCATGTGGCCCCGGACCAGCAGGCTGTCGCGTGATGCATAGCGACTGGCCAAGAGCCGTGGCGCTGGTGGGGCTTTTCGTTCTGGCGGGGCCACTTCACGCCGACATGATTGCGCTGCCCGGTGGCGAAACACGCATTGGTGATGATCAGGGCCATCCCGATGAGCAACCCTCATTCATGGCTCAGGTCAGCCCCTTTGAACTGGACCGCGGGCCGGTCAGCGTGGCGGCGTTCGCACAATACGCGGAGCAGAATGATGTTCAGACCGATGCGCAGCAGCTTGGTAGCGCCGCGGTCATGCGCTTTGGTACCGGGCAATGGACACTGATTGCCGGGGCCAACTGGCAACGCCCACTGGGGCCCAGCGGGTCACCAGCGCAGCCTGACCACCCGGTCACTCAGGTCTCCTGGAATGATGCGCAGGCCTATTGCGCCGCTCAGGGCAAGCGACTGCCTTCCGAAATTGAGTATGAATATGCAGCGCGTTTGGCCGGCCACGGTGACAAGCATGCGTTTGGCCGTCGTCTGGTCAAGGAAGGTCGCTACATGGCCAATGTCTGGACCGGCGTGTTCCCGGTAATCAACAGCGAAGCGGATGGCTACAAGGGCACTTCACCGGTTGGTGCTTTCGGTCAGGACGCACTGGGATTTGAGGATCTGGCCGGCAATGTCTGGGAATGGACAGCAGACTGGTATCAAGCCTATCCACCCAGTGACGCCAGCGCGCAAACTGAAAAGGTGCAGCGTGGTGGCTCGTTTCTGTGTGATCCCAATGTCTGCTATGGCTTTCGGGTCAGTGCGCGGGCCCACGCCACGCCGGATTCGGCCCTGATGCACGTAGGGTTTCGTTGTGCGCGGGATATCAAAGGCTGATCCATGAAGCGCAAATTGATCGTACTCGCAAGCGTGCTGGTGGTTGCGGTCGCCAGTCTGTATTTCGCCCGCGTCAGCGTCCTGCTGCACATCAGTGGCTGGCTGACGGATCTGCGTCATCCGGTTGCCAAGAACCGCCCGGTTGAATGGAATCCGGGGCCTGATCAGGCTGAGCGCGATGCGCAGGAACGACCGCCCAATGTGGTGCTGATCGTATTCGATGATCTGGGATTCAACGATGTCAGCACCTACGGCGGCGGGATGCCAGAGGTGCCAACCCCGAATATTGATGCGGTGGCGGAGCAGGGCGTGCGTTTTACCCGCGGGTATGCAGCCAATGCGATTTGTGCGCCGTCACGTGCGGCATTGCTCACCGGACGTTATCCCACCCGTTTCGGCTTCGAATTCACCCCGTTGCCGGGCAATATGGCGCGCGTTGCGCCGATGATCTATGCACAGACACCGCGGCGACTGCCGATAGTGACCCACCCACAACGCCGAACTGAGGTGGCCGATTTCAATCAGCTCGGTCTGCCGCCCGCTGAGGTCACCATCGCCGAAGTGCTGCAGCAACGTGGTTATCACAATGTCCACATCGGCAAATGGCATCTGGGCGGCACGCCTGAATTGAGGCCGCTGAACCAGGGTTTTGATGAAAGCCTGTATCTGGAGAACGGTCTGTATCTGCCGGAGGATCATCCCGAGGTGGTCAATTCACGCCAGGAGTTTGATCCCATTGATCGCTTCTTTTGGGCCAACATGCGCTATGCCACCAGCTACAACGGCGGCGATTGGTTCGAGCCACGTGGCTATTTGACCGACTATTACACCGATGAAGCGGTCAAGGTTATCCAGGCCAATCGCAACCGGCCATTTTTTCTGTATCTGGCGCACTGGGCGCCGCACAGCCCGCTGCAGGCCACACGCCAGGACTATGAGGCGCTGGCGCATATTCCCGATCATCGCCGGCGCGTGTACGGCGCGATGCTGCGCGCGGTTGACCGCAGTGTCGGGCGGGTGCGTGATGCCTTGCACGCACAGGGGCTGGCCGACAACACTTTGCTGATACTGACCAGCGATAACGGCGCGCCCAACTATCTGGGGTTGTCAGACCTGAATAAGCCCTATCGGGGCTGGAAGCTGACCCTGTTCGAGGGTGGTGTGCACGTGCCGATGTTGGCCCAGTGGCCGGCCCGCCTACCGGCCGGGGTCGACTACAACCACCCCGTCACCAGCATGGACATACTGCCGAGTGTCGCGGCGGCCGCTGGCGCACGCTTGCCCGCTCAGCGCAAGATCGATGGGGTGAATCTGTTGCCTCATCTGAGCGGTGAGCTGTCTGCGCCGCCCCATCAGGCGCTGTTCTGGCGATCAGGCAGTTATCAGATGGTCATTGCTGACGGCTGGAAGCTGCAGGTCGCCAAACGCCCGGCCAAGACCTGGTTGTTCCATCTCGAAACTGACCCGACCGAGCAGCAGAATCTGGCCGAACAGCGGCCCCAACGGGTTGCCCACATGCAGGCTCTGCTTGATGCCCACAACGACGACATGGTCGAGCCGTCCTGGCCTAGTCTGGTTGAGTTGCCGGTGCAAATCGACAAAACCTTGCTGGATGCTGAAAGCGAGGATGACGAGTACATTTACTGGCTCAACTGAGTGCGCAGATTGAGAGAGCGGTCACAGTTGTGTGGGCAACGGGTGTCTATGCTTAAGGCATTGTGGGTAAGTATTGGGGATGGCCATGAAAGATTTTCAGATCGGAACTGTGATCAGTCTGCTCGGCAAGACGGCACCGTTTCTGGTATTTCGTTTTCTGATCTATTTCGGAATCACGCTGGCGTTTGTACTGACCACCGGTGTTGGGGCGGGTATGGGTTATGGCGCTGGCAGCATCTTTGGCGATGCGCCGGCCGGCGGCATGTATGGCGGCCTGCTCGGTTTTGGCGTGGCCAGCGCGGTGATGTATTTCTTGCGTGAATATCTGCTCTATATGGTCAAGGCCGGGCACATTGCGGTGCTGGTCGAGGTCATGGAAGGCGGCGATGTGCCTGATGGCAAGGGGCAGATCGAGTATGCGCAAGCTGTGGTGCGTGAACGCTTCACCGAATCCTCGGTGCTGTTCGGTGTGGATCAGCTCATCAAAGGCGTGCTCAAGTCGTTCAATCGGGTGTTTTTCACCATCGCCGCGATACTGCCCATACCGGGTCTTGCCGGGCTGGTGAAGTTTCTCAACAAGATTATCGAGCTGTCGCTGACCTATCTGGATGAGGTCATTCTGGCCCACAACATCCGCACACGTTCGGACAACCCGTGGGCATCGGCGCGCACGGCGTTGGTGCTATACGCACAGAATTACACCACGTTTCTACGCAATGCCGCGGTGCTTTCGATCGTGATCTGGGGGCTGACCCTGCTGGTGTTCCTGCTGATTCTGGCCCCGGTTGCGGGACTCGTGGCTTTGTTCCCAGGCAGCGCCGGGCCGCTGACATTGGTCATCACGGTGGTCTTTGCCTGGGGCGTGAAGCAGGCAGTGATCGAGCCTTTCGGCATGACCGCGTTGATGCAGGTGTATTTCACCGTAACGCGCGATCAGGAGCCCAATCCGGAATGGGAGCAAAAGCTGGAATCGGTGTCTGACAAGTTCAGCGAACTCAAAACCCGAGCGATGGACTGGACGCCGAAAGCACCATCACGTGCGGGCTAGACACACGCTATAGCGCGGCATCCAGAGTTTCGCCGTCCAGATAGCGGGCCTCACCGTCGCTGTAGAACTCCTGCTTGAAGATCGGCACGCGTTTCTTGAGCGCTTCGATGGCGAAGCGCGAGGCTTGGTAGGCGGCGTCGCGATGGGCAGAGTGCACCACGATGGCGACACTGATGTCTCTCAGGCCGAGTTCGCCCAGTCGGTGCACGATGTGACAGTGTTCGATTGCAAATTGCTGTTCGGTTTCGCGGCAAATCTCGGCCAGGGCTTTTTCGGCCAGTGCGTGATGCGCGGTGTAGCGCATGCCATGCACCGGTCGGCCGTCATTGTGCTCGCGCACCGTGCCGGTAAACAGCAGCGAGGCGCCGCAAGCGTCACTGTTGCTGGCGAGCAGGGGTTCAAGCGCGATGGGCTGGTCGGTCAAGTGCACATCAACCTCCGCTGACCGGTGGGATCAAAGCGATTTCATCGCCGTCTGAGATTTCACAGTGCGGGCCGAGCAAGCGGTCACCGCAGGCACAGGCAATGCGCTGGGTCCAGGGTTCCAGTGCGGGGAAACGCTGGTGCAATTCGGCCAGCAACGCTTGCGCGGTAGTGGCGTCCAGTTCCAGTGTCAGTGGTGGTTCACCGAGTACGCTGACCAACGGGCCGTAGGGTATCAAGCTAATCCTCATGGCCCGATTGTAAACCGGACCGGCGATTCATGGCGCTAATAGACATCGCTGCGGTAGCGCCCACTTTCGCGCAGGGCATGCAGGCGGGATTGACCAAGGATCTCAGTCAATGCGGCGCAAACGCCCGGCGCCATGCCGTGGCTGCTGCCGCAGACGTAAATGCAGGCCCCCTGGTCAATCCAATGGCGAACTTCATCGCGCTTCGCCAGCAGGGCATCCTGAACATAGCGCAGGGCTTCGCCCTCGCGTGAGAAGGTCAGGTCCAGGTGTGCAAGCTGGCCATGCGTGACGGCGTCATCAAGTTCCGGCCCAAACAGGCGGTCATGCTTGCGGCTGCGTTCACCGAACAGTAACCAGTTGCAGTGGGCCTGATTGTGCTGGCGGGCATGCAAATGCGCACGCAAGCCGGCAAGGCCAGTGCCGTTGCCAATCAGAATGAGCGGGGCGCTGTGCGCTGGTGGATGGAAATTTCGATTTTCGCGGATGCGCAGGCGCACGCTATCGCCGAGCTGCAGCTGTTGCGTGAGATATTGCGAGCCCAGGCCAAGCTTGCCGTTTTCATCCCGCATCTGGCGGACCAACAGCTCGAGCCGTCCGGTGGTCGCGATGGAGGCGATCGAGTACTCGCGTTTGTGTGCGTTCTTTGGGTTGCTGCCAGGCACGGCAATTTCAGCGATGTCGCCAGCCTGCCAGCTGAGCATAGCCGGGTCATCGGTTGTGAGGGCGAGGCGGAATATCGCTCCGCCGGGGCTGCCGGGGTTGAGATGCTCACGTGCCTGCAATTGCCAAGTGGTGGCATTGTCGTCCGCCCAGTTGAGCGCGGGCCTGGCCAGCGCCCGGGCGATAGCCTGTTGCCATTGAGCCAGATCATCGGCGTCGTGATTGTCCACTTCAATGCGCGGGAACAGGGCCGTGGCTTTGTTGATGTGCAGCCAGGCGTCGAGCGACCGGCCAAAGGCGCAGTAGTGCGGGTAGCTGCTATCGCCCAGGGCCAGCAGGCCGTAGCTCAGATCAGACAGGTCCGCAGACTGATGCATTCGATTGCGGGCAAACGCCAGGGCATGGTCGGGTGGGTCGCCTTCACCGGTGGTGCTGACTACAAACAACCAACGCATGCTGGTCGAGATGAGGGCCGGCTCGAACTGCTCCAGTGCAAGCACGCGGGTGAGGCATTGCGGACTGTGCAATGCCTGGGCGGTTTGCCGCGCAAGCCGTTCTGCGCTGCCGCTCTGGCTGGCGTAGACCAGGGTCACGTCAGCTCGGCTGGTTGTTGGGCGACGCCGATGCCACAGCAATGCGATGCACAACGCTATGTATGTCGTGACTGTCAGCCCGGCGCCAGCTAAGCGGCTGGCATCGGGCGGTGTCCAGACAAAAGGTGCGGGTTGCCATAGCCACAACAGCCCGGCCAGCGCCAGCAGGGCGAAGCTGATCAGTAAATGGGCAGTGGCGTGCATGCGCGCAACCCTGGCCGCCTAAGGCGACAGCACTTCCAGGATGGCGGTGAAGCTGAGGCTGCGCTCGGTCGCCGGCTTGGTGGCCTTGTTGTCGCGCAGGCTGGTGTTCATCCAGTACATCCCCGGGCCGGGCCAGTTGATGATGACGCGGCCATCCTTGTCGGTCGTCAGCTTGATCGCCTGCACCGCATCGCGATAGCGCAGGCCATCCGCCACGATTTTGATCGGCTGGTCGCTGGCCGGTTGGCCGTCGAGCAGCAGTTGGAAGGTTGCCGGCTCATCGCTGTAGAGGTCATTGAACGGCGTGACCGGAACCAGTTCCAGGCCCTTGCCTGTGGGCTTGTGCGCCCGGTTGTCCGGCTGGCCCGCCGTGACATAGGTTTCCATCCGGCGCAGCATTTCCGTCACGCGCAGTTTGGTGGCGTCTGGCGGCACTTGTTTGGCCAGGCCAGCGGCGCTGAACGTGCTGCCGCGCGGCGGCCAGCGGTGGCGCTGCTCACCCTCCTGCCAACTCGCCATCATGCTGTCGAACAGCACCGCGATCTTGTAGGTACCTTCCTGTTCAAGCTGTAGATCGAAGGTGCTGCGCAGCTTTCCGGTTGCGAGATTGTGCGCTTCGGCGGCCGAGCCGTCCGGCGCGGTAATGTGCAGGTTGTCGCTGTTCAGACGCAGTGGCGCATGATCCTTGATGAACGGCTGGGTCGATGCGGCTGCGTCCACAGTGACCCACTGTCCGGTCGCGAGCACGGTCTTTGAGGGTAGCAGCCAGGTGTCATGGGCCAGCGCGCTGAGCGGTGTCAGCAGGGCCGCGCCGAGCGCGGCGGAGTAAAGCAGTTTCATGTGATGTTTCCTGTGGGGAGAGATCAGGGGGTGATCGTCACGCGGATGGCGCCGAGTTCGCTGCCGCCCTGACCATTGAGGGTCAGCGGTGCTGTCGCAGGCCAGTCAAAAGGAAGATCAATCAGTTCGCGCCCGCCTTCTTCGCGTGCGGCTTCGATGCGCAGTTTGTAGTGCCCGGGCGCCAGGTCTGGCTGGTCCGTGGTGTCGAGTTGAAAACTCATACGATGCACGCCCACCGCGCGGGTGGCCGCGCTGACGCCATCCAAGGGCAGGTCCAGCGCGCGCCCCGTGCGGCGCCACCATTGGCGCAAGTCGGGCAGCCATTTGCTGCCTTGCTCTGCATTCGGTGACGGATTGCGGCGATCCTGCTGGTACCAGACCAGCAGATTGCGCGCGACATGGCGCGAGTCATCCTCAATCCACGCGGCCACATATGGGCGGTGGTATTCGGCGACGTCCAATTGTGGAATCTCAAGGCTGAGATCGAGTTGGGCGGCCAGGCTAGGCAGTGACCAGGCTGCACAAATGCATAGCCCCAGCGGTGTCAGACGCATGATGAACCTCCGTGTTTTTCAGTGAATGAACACAATTGCCAGCAGTGCCGGCAGCACCAGGCCCAGACCGACCAACGGCCAGGTCAGGCCGCGCTGGCGGGCGTGCATGTGCAAAAGGAGCAGCCCGCTGAGCGAAAAGATCAGGCAGGCCACAGCAAAGATGTCGATAAACCAGCTCCACACCGGGCCGGCGTTGCGACCCTTGTGCAGATCATTGAAATACGCGACCCAGCCACGCTCGGTGCGTTCGTATTCGATGAAGCCGTCATCCAGGAAGATGCTCAACCAGGCATCGCCCCCCGGACGCGGCAGACTCAAATAGACCTCGTCGTCGAGCCATTCCGCTTGATGCGCGCCAAGTTGCAGCGACCATTCACGGCGGAGCCAGTCGCGCACCCGCAAGGGCAGGGCGCCACCGTTTTCGGCCGCCTTGCGCAAAGTCTCGAGCTCGCGCTTGGGCAGTTCTGCGCTCAGCGTGGTGATGACCGGTTTGGCCGGAATCTGGGCAGCATGATTCAGGGTGATACCGGTCGCGCTGAACAGCAACATGCCGACCAGGCACAGGGCCGAACTGATCCAGTGCCACTGGCGGATCAGGGCCAGCCAGTGCGCACGCAAGCGTGCGCCGCCTGTGAGGTTGATGGTGGCACTGCTTTGCGCGGGCAGGTCCGTGGTTGGCTTAGAAACTGACATTCAGGCTGAGCCACAAATTGCGCGCTTTGTCCTTGTTGTTGTAATCGTCCAGGTAAACCGGCTCGTAGCTGCCATCCCCCAGGTCCTCGAAATCGGTTTCGAACGAGGTCAGATCGTCATCCAGCAGATTGTTGATGCGCGCGGCTACAAAAACGTTCGGAGTGAAGCGATATTGGCCAGCCAGGTGCAGGACTTCATAACTCTTGTAGTAGAGCGGGTTGCCGTTGTCGTCCTGGCTGCCGCGATAGCGCTTGGAGCGCACCTCGCCAATCAGTTGCAGGCTCAGCTGGCCGCTTACGGTCCAGTCCAGGGTGGCGTTGTACATGTGCTTGGCAGCCTGGGTCAGCGGCAGCCCGGCCTCGTCACCGCTTTTGCGTTCGCTATCGGTGTAGGTGTAATTGGCGCGCAGTGACAGCGGTGCGGCCAGGCGCAGTTTGCCGGCCAGTTCCAGGCCGCGTATCTGCGCCTTGTCCACATTGATGTACTGATTGACGTTGCCGACCCCGATCACCGAGTAGTATTCGCCAAGGTTTACGCATGGACGCACGCCGCCGGTTTCTGTGCAGCTCTGGCTGACCTCGGCGCGTTCGATCTTGTCTTCGAAATCATTGTGAAAGACCGTGATGTTGGCGTTGTGATCGCCATCTGCGGAGTTCCAGTACAGCGCGATTTCGCTGTTGACGCTGGTTTCCGGTTCAAGCTCGGGGTTGCCCGCCCAGGGCGTCGTGCCCTGGCCACCAAAGCCGGTGATGCCATCGTAGAGATCGGTGGTTTTGGGTGTTTTGTAGCCGGTGCTGACACCACCCTTGAGCACCAGGCTGGAGCTCAGGTCATACACCGCGTAGGCGCGCGGGCTGAGATGGCCGCCGAACAGATTGTGATCGTCGCGACGCAGACCCAGCGTAATGGTCAGCGGCTCGATCGGGGTCCAGTTGTTCTCGGCAAACAGTGACCACATGCGGTGTTCCTGCACAGTGCCGTTGCCGTAGCCGCCGGATTCCATGCCAAACACGCCATCCTCGAGTTCGCCATCAATGAGCTGAAAGCCGGTGATGACATGATGTTTGCCGGCGAAGCCTTCAAGCGGGAAATCAATTTTCCCATCCAGGGTGTACTGACGGCTTTGCATGACGCGTTTGGGGCGCGGCAGGAATTCGGCTTCAGCCAGCGCGCGCCGTTCATCCTCGGACAGGTCGGCGTAGTCGCCGGTCGCGCGGTACATCTCGGTGAGCAATTCGCGTTCGGCGACCGAGAACGGCAGCGTTCGTCCATCATTGCTGGTTTCGATGTAGCTGAGCGAAAGAAGACTCTGGGCGAAGTCCCAGTCGCCCTGATGGCTCAATGCCCACTGGTCACGGGTAAAGGTCTGTTCGGCACCATAGCCGACGCGCGGGGCGACCACACCGCCGCGTTCCTGCCACACCGTGTCAATGCTGTCGACCGTGCCCAGCGGGTAGGCAAGACTGCCCAGATTGTTGATGTAGGGCGAATTGTCATAGTCCTGCTCGGACTGATCAAGGTCGATGCTAATGGTGTGGTTTTCGCTTGGTGTCCAACTCAGGCTCAGGCCGAGAGACTGATTGGTGTTGTTCACGGTCTTGCCGCCGCTGCCGAAGCCAAGACTGCGCTCATGGTTTTGACCTGACGGGTCGGTGATGGTGTCGTATTCCGGGGTCGAGGCATCGCGCTGATACCACGAGCCGCGAACACTCAGGCCCAGGGTGTTGGCAATCAGTGGCCCGGTTGCGGCAAAGTCGATGGTGCTGTCGCTGCCAAAGTCATCGTTCTCCTGAATGTTGTGACTAAACGTTGCTGATCCGGTCCAGCGCGTGGACACCTTGCGAGTGATGATGTTGATGACCCCGCCCAGCGCGTCGGCGCCGTACAGCGTGGATGTCGGACCTCGGATCACTTCTATGCGTTCGACCATGTCCAGCGGCGGAATGTGGTTGAACTGATTGCCGCCAAAATTGTTGGGGTAGATGTCGCCATGGTTGTTCTGGCGGCGGCCGTTAATCAGGATCAGGGTGTAGTCCGAACCCATGCCGCGGATACTGATGGTTTTCTGGCCGGTTTTGTCTGCGGTTTCGCCCACATCCACGCCTTCCAGATCACGCACTGCATCGATCAGCGTCATATAGGGGCGCTTGATCAGGTCGTCGCGGGTGATGACCGAAATGCTTGCTGGCGCATCGACAATCTTCTGTTCGAAACCGGAGGCCGTGACCACCATCTCTTCCAGACTCACGGCGGCAACATCAAGCGGCGCAACCATGCTGGTCGAGTCCTCGGCCAGCGCCGCGGGACTGCACAGCAGTGCGCTGGAGCACAGTGTGAGTGAGAGGGTGCGGATGCGGCTTTCGAGTCTGTTCATTGTGCCTCCCTGGCAGATGGAGGCTCTGCGCGTCCCGTGCTTGCAGAGCCTCGTTGAATGCGCGCTGGCGTATTCCGGTTGTTGTGTTGTGAGCGACATGCTCGGCCGATGGAGGTGTGCCACACGTTTGAGCGTGACCATTGCGCAGCGCCGCGGCTGCGCAGGTGGTTCAGGCTGGAGCGCGTGGCGGGTGGCCACCGACATACAAATGATGTCGGTAAAGGTAATGCAAATGATAGTAATTCGCAATAAAGAAATTAAGCGAGGCCAATTCGCCCGCTCAAAGCGTTGCTTTCAGTTAGCCGCCGAGGTGGTACATGCGCACTTCGCGCTCTGCATAGCCCGGTTCCGCAATGTACCCGGCGGGTTTGCGTCCGACAGCCGCAGTTATGGCCTGATCCAGGTTGTCGCCACGAAGACCGCGTAGCAGAGTGCCTTCGCGGCCGAACAGGCAGGTGTACAAGCGCCCGTCTGCGGTCAGTCGCAGGCGGTCGCAACGCGTGCAAAACGGTTGTGTGACCGTGGCGATGATGCCAAAGGTGTGGCCGGATTCGAGTTGATATCGACGTGCCGGTGCGCCGTCCTGGGGTAAGGCCTTGAGCGGGTGGGCCTGGCGAATCGTGGCCAGAATGTCGTCGGCGCTGATTACGCGTTCACGCGTCCACATCGCTTCATCATCCAGCGGCATGAATTCGATATAGCGCATTTCAACTGCGTGGGCGGTGGCGAATTCCAGCAAGGGCAGAATCTGATCATCGTTGTAGCCGCGAATGATCACCCCGTTGAGTTTTATGCCGAGCCCGGCGGCCCGCGCAGCGTCGATGCCGGCGAGCACATCGGCTGGCCCGTAACGGCCACGGCTGAGAGCTTGAAACTGCTCTGGATTCAGTGAATCCAGGGAAATATTGATGTCCTCAAGTCCGGCTTTTGCCAGCGCCTCGGCGTGGCGCGCAAGTTGCGCGGCGTTGCTGGTCATGGACAGTCGTTCCAGGCCCTGCGCGCGCAGTGTGTTGAGGCTGGCAATGATGTCGACCACGTCTTTGCGCAAAAGCGGTTCGCCGCCGGTGATGCGCAGTTTGCGGATTCCGTGCCGGGCTATAAAAACCTCGGCCATATCGAAGATGTCCTGGCGCGACATCAACGCCTTGGCGGGCATCCAGCGGGGTTTTTCCGGCATGCAGTAGGGGCAGCGGAAATTGCACCGATCGGTAATCGAAATGCGCAGCTTGCGATGGCCGCGGCCGTAGCTGTCTTCAAGCACCGCGCTTATCCCCGGCGCCGTTGGCGACGGCGCAGTTCCGCAGGGGTGTTGAGACTCCAGGTGGTGTGTGTGCTGCGAACCGTGACCGGTTCCAGGCCAAGCGTACGACAGGCATTGGAGGCGGAGCGTCCGCCGCTACGGCGGAAGCGGCCCAGTGCTGTGCGCGATTGGCGTGGTAGCAGGCAGTGCAGGTAATAGTGATCGGCGTGGTGGCAGGCATAGCCGCCATGATGCGACCCGCGCGCCAGTTGTGCCAGCAGATCATTGGGCAGCGTGGCGCAATCGACGGGTACGCACAGGCACCAGCGCCCCGATGCGCGTTTGAGTCCGGCCGCCAGCCCGGAAAGTGGCCCCAGCGAGCCTTGCTGATCCCAGGCGCGAAGGCTGCCGGTGGGCAAGCGCAGCGCATCACGAGGACGCGCGCGCACAACTATGACTTCCCGTGCGACAGTGCGCAGATGCACGCTCAGGCGCTGCAGCAGTGTGCGTCCACGCCAGGGCAGGCGTGCCTTGTCTCGACCGCCCAGACGTTGGCCACGGCCACCGGCAAGAATGATGGCGCTGGTGGACGAGCGGGACGGGCGGCGCATGATCGCTAGGCGAGAGGGCCGGGGCGCTGCAGCTTCGGTCCGCTTGAGGTCGGCTGGTAGGCCACGCTGAACGTGTGCAGGAATTTCTCAGCCTGCTGCGGATTCAAACCAGCGGGTATTTCAAAACTGTCGAAGCCACAGCGCAGCATGTAGAACAACTGGTCATGCAGGACTTCGCCACAGGCGCGTAAGGTGCCCTTGAAGTGCAGGCGCTCGCGAAGCAAGCGGGCCTGGCTGTAGGCCCGGCCATCGGTAAAGGCGGGGAAGTTCAGCGCAATCAATGCCACATCGGCAAAGCTGTCGCTGGCCAGAGCATCGACGCATTGCGTGTTGTCCAGGCTTACGCCCACCGCTTTGGCCTCGTTCAGTAGCGCGTCGCGCTGCGCTTGCCAGCGGTTCAGGCTGACGATGATCTGCGCCCCATCAGGGATGGCTTGCTCGTCGTCGAGGGTGAGCCACAGGTCCTGGCTGATGGTGCCGTCCGGGTTGAGTATGTCAGGCATAAACAGCCTCCTTGAACGGTTGCAGGCCTACACGCAGATAAGTGTCCATGAAATTTTCTTCGCCCTGGCGTTGATCGACATAGACCTCAACGATCTGCATCACCGCATCGACCACGCCGGCGCGTGAAACCGCCGCGCCCAGGCGGTCGCCCAAGCGCGCATCATTGCGTGAAGAGCCACCCAGGGTCAGCTGATACCACTCCTCACCTTTCTTATCCACGCCCAGGATGCCGATGTTGCCGACGCTATGGTGGCCGCAGCCATTCATGCAACCAGACATGTTGAGGCGCAAATCGCCCAGGTCATGCAGGTCGTCCAGCGATTCGAAACGCTCGTTCAATTCCAGTGCTACGCCAATTGAACCGGCATTGGCCAGGGCACAGAAATCCAGACCCGGGCAGCAAATGAGGTCAGTGATTTTCTCGATGTTCGGGGTCGCGAGCTGAAGAGCATCAAGGCGCTGCCAGATTTCGAACAGGGCATCCTCGCGCACATCGGTCAGCACCAGATTCTGCTCGTGCATGACACGGATTTCGCTGTTGCAGTGCGCGTCAGCCAGATCGGCAATCGCGGCCATTTGTTGTGATGAGCAGTCGCCGGGCACTTCGCCAGGTGCTTTGAGCGAGATGATCACGGCCTTATAGCCGGGTTGCTTGTGTGCGCGAATATTGTTGCGGCACCACAATGCAAAGCGGGCATCATTCTTTTTGGCGGCTTCAAATGCTGCGCTGTCGATGTCATCGGCATAAGCCGGCAGCGTGAACCAGCCGAGTGCTTCATTGCGCTGAGCGGCAGTCAGGGTCAGGTCGCCATCCTTGAGATGGGCCCACTCTTGTTCAACCAGTTCGGCAAACCGTTCCGGTCCGGTTTCCTTGACCAGAATCTTGATGCGCGCCTTGTACTTGTTGTCACGCCGGCCGAGGCGGTTGTACACGCGCAACACGGCTTCCAGATAGGACAGCATGTGGGGCCACGGCAGTGCTTCGCGAATGCACGTTCCGATGATCGGGGTGCGGCCGAGGCCGCCGCCGACGATCACGTCAAAGCAGGGTTCCCCGGCGTCGTCGTGGCGCAGATGCAGGCCGATGTCATGCACCCGCGTGGCCGCGCGGTCCTTGGCGGTCGCCGATACGGCAATCTTGAACTTGCGCGGCAGAAAGGCGAATTCGGGATGAAAGGTCGACCACTGGCGGATGATTTCGCACCACGGCCGCGGATCTTCGATTTCGTCGGCGGCAACACCGGCCAGTGCATCGGTCGTGGTGTTGCGAATGCAGTTGCCGCTGGTCTGGATCGCGTGCATCTCAACCGTAGCCAGTTCCGCGAGAATCTCCGGAACATCCTCAAGCTTGGGCCAGTTCAGCTGCAGGTTGGTGCGCGTTGTGAAATGTCCGTAGCCCTTGTCGTAGCGCTGCGCAATCTCACCCAGCTTGCGCAACTGGGTGGAGGACAGTGTGCCGTATGGAATGGCAATCCGCAGCATGGGCGCAAAGCGCTGAATATAAAGCCCATTTTGCAGGCGCAGCGGCAGATATTGAGCTTCGCTCAGGTCCCCGTCGAGATAGCGGCGGGTCTGGTCGCGAAACTGATTGACACGTTCGTTGACCAGGGTCTGGTCGAGTTCGGAATACTTGTACATGGCGGTCCGTCGTACACCCCGGGTTGGAAGCCATAGTTGGGGTGTGGGCGCGAAGGATACCAGTCACTGCTTATGCCATAAAGACGTTAAAGCGAGTATTGATATAACAAATATCGCTATAAGCGGTGGCCCGGCGATGGCCAGTGCCTAGACCTGAGGCAAGGCTTCCATCAATGCGTCACAGCGCTTGCGCCGGGCAGCAGGGTCGCTTATCGCGGCAATGGCGTCGATCTCGCTGCGTTCCAGATGTGGCGCGAAGGTGTGCATAAAGTCATACATGTAGGCACGCAGAAACAGGCCACGGCGAAAACCGATATGGGTGGTGCTTTGACTGAACAGATGGGAGGCATCGATGCGCACCAGATCCTTGTCGAGGTCCTCGTCATAAGCCATGTTGGCCACAATGCCGATGCCCAGACCCAGACGTACGTAGGTCTTGATCACATCAGCATCCACCGCGGTCAGCACCACATTGGGTTTGAGGCCACGTGCGGTAAAGGCCTGGTCGAGCTTGGAGCGTCCAGTAAAGCCGAAGGTGTAGGTCACTATCGGGTGACGTGCCAGATCCGCCAGACTGACTGAGCTGCCATGGGTCAGCGGATGATGTGGTGGTACCAGAATGCAGCGATTCCAGTGGTAGCACGGCAGCATGACCAACTCGTCGAAATGCTCCATGGCTTCGGTGGCGATGGCGAAATCGGCCTCGCCATTGGCGGCTTGTCGGGCAATTTGCGGTGGTGAGCCCTGATGCAGATGCAGGGCCACGTCGGGGTAGCGCGCTTTGAATTGCTTGACCACGCCGGGCAGGGCATAGCGCGCCTGGGTGTGGGTGGTTGCGATGCTCAGGTTGCCGCGATCGGCGGCGCGGTATTCTTCGGCTACGCGCTGAATGTTCTCGGTATCACCCAGAACGCGCTCGGCGATTTCCAAAATGCGTTGACCAGCCGGCGTGATATTGGCCAGATGCTTGCCATTGCGCGCGAAAATATCGACCCCGAGTTCATCTTCCAACTGCTTGATTTGCTTGGAAATGCCTGGTTGGGAAGTGAACAGGCGCTCGGCTGCCGTGGTGATGTTGAGATTGCAGCGGGCGACTTCGCGAATGTAAATCAGCTGGCGGAGTTTCATGCGCAGTTCGGTGTGATCATCGCATCGAGTGTACTGCGACTGGAGAGTTGTCGCTCGTGGCCAG
This sequence comes from Oceanococcus sp., assembly GCA_041619315.1. GTDB lineage: Bacteria > Pseudomonadota > Gammaproteobacteria > Nevskiales > Oceanococcaceae > Oceanococcus. The sequence continues at coordinate 39,223 of JBFKEC010000001.1, forward strand.
ACACATAAGGTTGCAATAATACGTTTTCGGTTGTTTACGCAAAGGCGGTTGTCTTGGATTTTTTCCCGGTGTTCATGCGTCTGGTGGCGCGCGACGTGCTGATTGTTGGCGGTGGTGAGATTGCCGCGCGCAAGGTGCGTTTGCTGCGCAAGGGGCGGGCGCGCATACGGGTGGTGGCGCCGCAGTTGTGCGAGGAGCTTGCGCAGTTGTTGGCCGAGGGCGAGATCAGCTGGGCGCAGCAGGAATTCGAAGCCTCACAATTCGGCAGCCCGGTGCTGGTCATCGCGGCGACCGACAAGGTTGCGGTCAATCGCCAGGTCGCCAGTGTTGCGCAGGCCCGTGGCGTGCCGGTCAACGTGGTCGATGATGCCCAATCCTCCACCGCCATCATGCCCTCGATTGTGGATCGTTCTCCGGTGATTGTCGCGCTGTCCAGTGGCGGCACTGCGCCGGTACTGGCGCGTCGCCTGCGCGATCAGATCGAAAAGTCCTTGCCCGCGGGCTACGGGCGCTTGGCTGCGCTGAGTGGCGCCATTCGCCAGCGGGTGATGGAGGCACTGCCCGAGCCAAAATCGCGCTTGCGCTTCTGGGAAAAGGTGTTCGACGGACCGGTTGCCCAGCGTGCGGTGTCCGGCGATCTGGACAGCGCAAAGGCCATGCTCGATGACAGTCTGCGCAATGCGCAGGATGCGGATATGCGCCAGGGCGAGGTGTTTCTGGTCGGGGTCGGGCCGGGTGACCCGGATTTGCTGACCTTGCGTGCGCATCGTCTCATGCAGCTGGCCGATGTGGTGCTGTATGACCGCCTGATTCCAGAGCCTATCATGGATCTGGTGCGGCGCGATGCGGAGCGCATCGACGTTGGTAAACGGCGGCGCAATCACACTTTGCCTCAGGAAGACATCAACGCTTTGCTGGTTCGCCTGGCGCGTCAGGGCCAGCGGGTGTTGCGCCTCAAGGGCGGTGACCCGTTCATGTTCGGGCGCGGCGGCGAGGAAATTGAGGAATTGATGGAGGCCGGGGTGCCGTTTCAAGTGGTGCCGGGGATCACATCAGCGCTGGGTTGTGCAGCCTATGCCGGCATTCCGCTGACCCATCGCGATCATGCCCAGAGCTGCGTGTTCGTGACCGGGCACCCCAAGGCTGATGGAACCCTTGATCTGGACTGGCCACGCTTGGCCCATCCACAGCAAACCCTGGTGGTTTACATGGGGGTCGGTTCACTCGCCTCGTTGTGTCAGGAACTGACCCGCGCGGGGCTTCCGGCGCAGTGGCCAGCCGCATTGATTTTCAACGGCACGCGGCCTGATCAGCAGGTCATTACCGGGCAGCTAGATGATTTGCCGCAGCGGGTCGCCGCGAACGGCGAAATCGAGGGGCCCGGTTTGTTGATCGTGGGGCAGGTGGTGCGTCTGCGTGAGCGTTGTGACTGGTTGCAGGCTGCGCGCACCGTGTGATTCGCCAGACACAAAAAAGGGGCCGCGAAGGCCCCTTTTTGCAGTCAAACTGACAACTTAGTCTTCGCCAGCGGCGAAGCCCAGCAGATGCAGCAGGCTGGTAAACAGATTGTAGATTGCGACGTACAGGCTGATCGTGGCCAGGATGTAGTTGGTCTGACCGCCATTCACAATATCGCCGGTTTCATACAGGATCATGCCGCACATCAGCACGGCGAACATGGCCGACACGGCCAGTGCCAGCGGCTGCATGTGGAAGCCCATCAGGCTGGAAATCAGGGAAACGATAGCCAGGCCGAATGCGATCAAAATGCCGCCGATAAGAAAGCCGCGCATGAAACTGAAATCGCGGCCGGATTTCACTGCGTAGGCGGACAGGCCGACAAAGATGCCGCCGGTCAGGCCGAATGCGGTCATCACAATCTGGCCGCCATTGCCGAATGCACTGAGGTACATGTTGAGTACCGGGCCCAAGCCCAGCCCAAGCAGACCGGTGACCGCGAACACGGCATAGAGTCCTTTGGCGGAATTGGCGGTACGCGGAACCACGAACCACAGCAGGCCGATGGACACCATGCTGCAAGCCAGACCCGCGCCGTATGGCAGTCCGATCATCATCGAAACGCCAGCCATGGCGGCGCTGAACAACAGCGTGGCTGACAGCAACAGGTAGGTGTTGCGCAGCACCTTATTAACACTAAGGGCGCCACCAGCAGTAAAACCAGCCGGCTGGGTGGCAACAGTCGAACGATACGAGTCCATACGAGTCTCCAAATGAAAGGCTCAAGAGTGTGAGTTGCGAATCTTAGATCGCAGGGTAGCAGCAAAGTTCTGAGCGCAGTGCGAGTGCGCCAGGCTTAGTCGCGTGATGTGGCGCCGCGACTGAGGCTGACCGTGCCGCGACCACCAGATTGCAGGTTGTCCAGCGTGGTGTCCAGATCCCGGGCGCGCAAACGCTTGCGAATTGCGCTGAGGATGCCGGTGGTGTCGAGACCACACTGCTGGAGCAATTGTTCACGCTCACCATGCTCGATAAATTGGTCCGGCAGCCCCAGATTCAAGACCCGAACCTGATCATGCTGGGCCAGCAGCACTTCGTTAACCGCGCTGCCTGCGCCGCCACTGACGGCGTTGTCTTCCAGGGTCACGATCAGATCGTTCTGGTTGGCCATGTCGAGAATGATGCGTTCATCCAGCGGCTTGATGAAACGCATATCAACCACGTCAGCATCAAGGATGTCGCCGGCTTCCAGCGCCGAGGCCAACATCGGGCCGAAGCTGAGTATGGCAACGCGTGGCTGACGACGGCCCTTACCCTGACGCACGATACGGGCTTTGCCGATCTGGATAGGTTTGGCTTCGCCGGAAATTTCCACGCCCGGGCCGGTGCCGCGCGGATAGCGCACGGCGCTCGGGCCGTTGTGCAGCAGGCCGGTGCTGAGCAGGCGCTGGCATTCTTCTTCGTCAGCCGGCGCCATCAAAGTCAGATTGGGGACGCAGCGCAGAAAACTCAGGTCATAGGCGCCGTGATGAGTGGCGCCGTCGCCACCGACCAGACCTCCGCGATCGATCGCAAACAACACCGGCAGGTCCTGCAGGGCGACATCGTGAACCAGCTGGTCGTAACCGCGCTGCAGAAAACTGGAGTAGATCGCCACCACCGGCTTGGCGCCGTCGGCCGCAAGGCCGGCGCCAAAGGTAACGGCATGTTGTTCGGCAATCGCTACGTCGTAATAGCGCTCCGGATAGCGCCGTTGAAATTCGACCAGACCACTGCCTTCACGCATTGCCGGCGTGACCGCGACCAGCGTTGGATGGGCCTCGGCCATCTGGCAGATCCAGTCCGAGAACACGTCCGTGTAGGTCGGTTTGGCGTGCGGTTTTTTGGGCGGGGTGGCGCCGGTGACCGGATCGAATCCGGGCACCGCGTGATATTTGATCGGGTCGGCTTCGGCCGGGGCGAAGCCATAGCCCTTGACGGTCAATACGTGCAGCAGCTTGGGTCCTGGCGTTTGCCGAGCCTTGGCCATGGCCGCCAGCAACGCATCGGTGTCATGGCCGTCGACCGGGCCGAAATAATGCATGCCCAGGGTTTCAAACAGTGCACCGGCTTCGCGTTCAGCCGACACATTACGCTTGGCGTTGGGCCGATCAAAGGCGGAATTGCGCAGCGACTCGGTAACAGGGGATTCCTGCAGTTTGCGCACCAGTCGCGCCGAATGCTCGCGCAAGCCGCCGACATTTTCGGAAATCGACATGTCGTTGTCGTTATAAACAACGAGGACGTCCAGGCCGGTGGCGCCCAGATGATTCAGCGCTTCAAATGCCAGCCCGGCGGTCATGCCGCCGTCCCCGATAACGGCAACCACATCACGCTTCTGGCCGGTGACGCTGCGCGCCGCGGCCATGCCGGCGGCTGCGCTGATCGAGGTGCTGGAGTGACCGACACCAAAGGCGTCGAATTCGCTTTCATCACGGCACGGGAACGGTGCCAAGCCACCCAGCTTGCGGATGGTGTCGAGCTGACGGCGGCGACCGGTCAGGATTTTGTGTGGATAGGCCTGATGGCCAACATCCCAGATCAGACGGTCATTCGGCGTGTCGAACGCATAGTGCAGGGCAATGGCGAGCTCTACCGCGCCCAGGTTTGCACCAAAATGGCCACCTACGCGACCCAAGGTCTCGATCAGGCTCCGGCGCACCTCAGTGGCCAACAGCGGCAATTGCTCAGGCTTCAATGCACGCAGGTCTGCGGGCTTGTCGACACGGCCCAGAAGGGTATATGTGCTGTCGGGTTGCGGCTTGCTAGGAGGCATTTTTTTCCCTGTTTGTGCGGGCATTATCCAACGCAAATGCGCTACCCGGCAAATCAGCCTTTTCGGCTGATGACAAATTCAGCCAGCAGGTGCAGATATTCGGCCTGTGCACCAAGTTCGTGCAGCGTTGCGCGCGCATCATCAATGAGTGCGCGGGCCATGCTGCGTGACTCGCTCAGGCCGAACAGATTGGGGTAGGTGTTCTTGTCGCGGGCCCGGTCAGCGCCGACAGTTTTGCCCATTTCCTCGGCATCGCCGGTTTCATCCAGCACATCGTCATGAATCTGAAAGGCCAGGCCTACGCATTTGGCGAAATGGTCCAGTGCCTGTTCCTGTTGGGCGGTCACATTCGGTGCGCAATAGGCTGCGGTTACAACCGCAGCGCGAATCAGTGCGCCGGTCTTGTGGATGTGCATGGCCTCAAGTTCGGCAGCGTTGAGACTTTTGCCTTCGGATTCCAGGTCAATGGCTTGGCCGCCGGCCATGCCGTGCGAACCGATCGCATCGGCGATATGACGAATGATGCGCACGCGCACTGCAGGATCATCGGTGAGTTCATCGTCGGCCGACAAAATCCGGAAGGCCAGTGCTTGCAGAGCATCGCCAGCAAGGATGGCTGTGGCGTCATCAAAAGCTTTGTGACAGGTCGGCTTGCCACGACGCAGATCGTCATCGTCCATCGCCGGCAGGTCGTCGTGTACCAGCGAGTAGGCGTGGATCAGTTCGATGGCGGCAGCCAGACTGTCAACCTGCGTGCGCGGGATATTCAGCGCATCAGCGGTGGCGTAGATGAGCAGCGGACGAAAATGCTTGCCACCATTGAGTGCGGCGTAGCGCATCGCCTGGTGCAGGCGCTGGGGAAATTTTTCGCTGGCGGGCAGGCGTTTGGAAATCGCTTGTTCGAGCTGTTGGCTGCAGGCTTGTGCCCATTGGTCAAAGGCACTCACGCGTCGCTGTCTCGACTGTCCATGTCGCTGAGTTCAGCGCTGCCGTCACTGGCTTGAGTGAGTTGCTGAATTTTCAATTCAGCCTGTTTCAGCAGGGATTCACAGCTTTGCGACAAAGCCATGCCGCGCTCGAAATGTTGTACCGCCTTTTCCAGCGGCGCGTCTCCGGATTCCAGCGCTCGAACCAGTTCTTCGAGTTCAGCCAGTTTTTTTTCGAATTGATCCAGGGTTGCGTTTTCTGCAGGCATGCCGACGGTCGGGCCAAAGGGGCGGCAAGTTTAACCTGTCATGCCTGCCTGTGTGACAGTCACGTGACGTGATGGTGTGATGCGCTTCGCAGTTCCGGACCGGCAGTGATGACTGCTATAGTCCGGCGCCTTATTAGCCCGTTTGGGCTGAACCTCATCAAAGCACTGGAATCAATGAGCGAAGTCTACGACGCCTCGTCGATTGAGCTACTCAGCGGCCTGGATCCGGTTAAACGCCGTCCCGGCATGTTCACCGACACCTCCCGCCCCAATCATCTGGCCCAGGAGGTCATCGACAACAGTGTCGATGAAGCCCTGCAAGGTCATGCGCGGCGCATCAAAGTGACTCATTTCAGCGATGGCTCGCTGGAAGTGGAGGATGACGGGCGCGGAATGCCGGTCGACATCCATCCGGAAGAGGGTGTGCCCGGGGTCGAGTTGATCCTGTGTCGCCTGCATGCCGGTGGCAAGTTCAACAAGGACAACTACAAATATTCTGGCGGCCTTCATGGGGTTGGGGTATCGGTGGTGAACGCCTTGTCCGAACGTCTGGATGTGACCGTGTGGCGTGGTGGTCAGGAATATCTGATCGGTTTTGCCCACGGTGACCGGGTGCGCGAACTGGAAGTGGTTGGCAGTGTCGGCAAGCAGCGCCGTGGTACGCGGGTGCGTTTCTGGCCTGAGGCCAGCTATTTCGACACGCCGAAATTCTCGCTGGCTAAGCTGCGCCATGCCTTGCGGGCCAAGGCCGTGCTTTGTCCCGGGCTTGAGGTCAGCTTGCTGGATGAGGCCACCGGCGAGACCGAAACCTGGTTGTATGAAGGCGGCCTCACCGCCTACCTCAACGAATCGCTGGATGGGCTGGAGCCGCTGCCTGCAGAACCACTGACCGGACAGTTTGCCGGTGAGCGCGAGGAAGCCTCTTGGGCCGTGGTCTGGCTGCCCAATGGCGGTGAAGGGCCGAGCGAGAGCTACGTGAATCTGGTCCCTACAGCCCAGGGTGGGACGCATGTGAACGGGCTGCGTACCGGCCTGACTGAAGCTCTGCGCGACTTTGCCGAGACCCGCAATTTGCTCCCTCGTGGTGTGCGACTGGCGCCTGAAGACGTCTGGAGCGGAGTCAGCTATGTGCTGTCGGTCAAGCTTGAAGAACCCCAGTTCGCAGGTCAGACCAAAGAACGCCTGAGCTCACGCGAATGTGCGCCCTTTGTTTCGGGCGTGGTCAAGGACGCCACCAGCATGTGGCTGCATCGCCACCCGGAAACCGGCGACATCCTCGCCCAGTGGGTGATCAGTTGCGCCCAGAAACGTCTGCGTGCGGCCAAGAAGGTCACCCGCAAGCGGGTGGTCAGTGGCCCGGCACTGCCCGGCAAACTGGCCGACTGTGTGAGTGATGATCCGGCTCGTGGCGAACTGTTTCTGGTCGAGGGTGATTCGGCTGGTGGCAGTGCCAAACAGGCGCGCGATCGGAATTTCCAGGCCATTCTGCCGCTGCGCGGCAAGATCATGAACACCTGGGAAGTCGATAGCGACACGGCGATGGGCTCGCAGGAAATTCATGACATCTCGGTGGCGCTGGGTGTCGATCTGGGCAGCGACAATCTGGAAGGCTTGCGCTACGCCAAGATTTGCATCCTGGCCGATGCAGACTCCGATGGGTTGCATATTGCGACCTTGCTATGCGCCTTGTTCATGCAACATTTCCGCCCGCTGGTTGCCGGTGGTCATATCTATGTGGCGATGCCGCCGCTGTACCGCATCGACGTCGGCAAGCAGGTGTTTTACGCCCTGGATGAGGCCGAACGGGCCGGTGTGCTGGATCGTATCCAGGCGGAAAAGCTCAAGGGCAAAATCAGTGTCACCCGATTCAAGGGGCTGGGCGAGATGAATCCGCTGCAGTTGCGTGAGACCACCATGGCGCCGGACACGCGCCGGCTGGTGCGCCTGGAACTGATTGATGAGGCTGGTGCGTCGAGCATGCTCGATATGCTGCTGGCGAAAAAGCGCGCGTCGGACCGCAAGGTCTGGCTGGAGGCCAACGGCGACCGCGCGGATATCGAAGTTTGAATGGGGTCAAAGCTGAATCGGACTTGGCCCTGCGGGCCGTCTTGCGCGTCGCGTTTGGCAGCGAACGCGCGGACGCCCATGTATCGCTTGTTATCGGTCATTCGGGCCGGTGGCAGTACTGCAACGCGATTCACAAGGCCTCAGCTGGCCTGCGTGGAGTAAGCAACAATGGTTGACATCACAGACATGGAGGCTCCCGAGAGCCTGCCGCTTTCCCAGTTTGCCGAACGGGCATACCTGGATTATTCGATGTACGTCATTCTGGATCGCGCATTGCCGCATCTGGGTGATGGGCTCAAGCCGGTTCAGCGCCGCATCGTGTACGCGATGTCGGAACTGGGTTTGGGTTCGACCTCGAAGCCCAAGAAGTCTGCGCGTACGGTTGGTGACGTCATCGGCAAGTTCCATCCGCATGGCGATTCCGCCTGCTACGAAGCGATGGTGTTGATGGCGCAGGACTTCAGCTATCGCTACCCGCTGATTGACGGGCAGGGCAACTGGGGCGCGCCGGACGATCCCAAATCGTTTGCTGCCATGCGTTACACCGAGGCCAAGCTGACCCGCTATGCCGAGGTTTTGTTGTCCGAACTGGGGCAGGGCACAGTCGACTGGCAGCCCAACTTTGATGGCACGCTCAAAGAACCCTGCACACTGCCTGCGCGTTTGCCCAACGTGCTGCTCAATGGCACCACCGGGATCGCGGTCGGTATGGCCACGGACATCCCGCCGCACAATTTGCGCGAGGTGGCCAGCGCCTGTGTGGCGCTGCTCGACAACCCGCAGCTGAGCGACGACGAATTGTTCAAGCTGGTTCCCGGGCCGGATTTCCCCACCGGGGCCGAACTGATCACCCCCGCGGAAGACATTCGCAAGATGTACTTGAGCGGCAACGGTCAGGTCCGCCTGCGCGCCCGCTGGGAGCGTGAGGACAACGGCGATGTGGTGATCACGGCATTACCGCATCAGGCCAGCGGGTCCAAGGTGCTGGAGCAGATCGCCGCGCAGATGCGCAACAAGAAGCTGCCGTTGGTCGAGGATCTCAGGGATGAATCCGATCATGAGAACCCGACTCGAATCGTAGTGGCGCCGCGTTCGCGTCGGGTGGATGCGGACGAACTCATGAGTCACCTGTTCGCGACCACCGATCTGGAGCGTTCTTACCGGATCAACGTCAACGTGATCGGTCTGGACGGTCGGCCCCGTGTACGCGGCTTGCGCGATCTGCTGGTCGAATGGCTGGAATACCGCACGCAGACCGTACGGCGACGCCTGGAATACCGTCTCGGCATGGTCCGCGACCGCTTGCACGTGCTTGATGGCTTGCTGATCGCGTTCCTCAACATTGATGAAGTCATCCACATCATCCGCACCGAGGACAATCCCAAAGCGGTGATGATGGAGCGTTTTAGTCTGAGCGAAATTCAGGCCGAAGCGGTACTCAACCTCAAGCTGCGTCATTTGATGCGTCTTGAGGAGATGAAAATCCGTGGCGAGCAGGACGAACTGGCCAAAGAGCGTGATCACCTTGAATCACTGCTGGGTTCGGCAAGCAAACTGAAAAATCTGATCTCCAAGGAAATCACCGCAGATGCCGAGACCTACGGCGACGATCGGCGCACGCCGCTGGTTGAGCGCGAGCAGGCCAAGGCGATCGACGAAACCCAGATGATGCCCAGCGAGCCGATCACTGTGGTGCTGTCCAAGGCGGGCTGGATTCGCGCGGGCAAGGGCTACCAAGTTGATCCGCAAAGTCTGAACTACAAGAGCGGTGACGAGTTCATGGCCGCGGCCAGCGGTCGTACAGGGCAGTTGCTGTCGATTCTGGATTCCAGCGGTCGGGCCTATAGCGTGGCCTCGCATGGTCTGCCTTCTGCGCGCAGTCTGGGTGAGCCGCTGACCGGTCAGCTGAACCCGGCAGACGGGGCCACATTTATCGGCCTGACCCTGGGCCCTGCCGACCAGCGCTATGTGCTCGCCAGTAGTGCGGGTTACGGCTTTATCGTCACGCAGGCGGACCTGCAAACGCGCAATCGTGCGGGCAAGGCGTGCCTGACGCTGCCCAAAGGCGCTGAGGTGTTGTCGCCGCTGCGTCTGGGCGCAGACCCGGAATCGTTGCGTCTGGCGATTATTTCCAACGTCGGTCGCTTGCTGATTCTGCCGCTGAGCGAATTGCCGCAGTTGCCACGTGGCAAGGGTAACAAGCTGATTGGTCTCAAGGCAGGTGAAGAGATCGCGCATTGGTGCCTGATGGCGCCGGGGCAATTGCTCAAGCTGGATGCGGGCAAACGCAGCTTTACCCTGAAAGCTGACGATATCGAGCGTTTCTCCGGCAAGCGCGCGAGCCGTGGCCAGGTTCTGCCGCGTGGCTTGCAGCGGGTTGATGAATTGCAGGTTATTGGCGAAGAATTGCCAGACGCATCGGCTGCCCCGACCAATGAAGAAGAGGATGGCGTCAGCGGCGGGGATTGAACCGCGCCCAAATGACCCTATCTAATGCGGGGTGTGGTCATTACGGCCGCACCCCGTTTTTGTGTCCAATCGGTTATTTCGCATGAAAAGAATTCTGTTGTTTTTGGTGACCAACATCGCGGTGCTGATCGTGCTGAGCATCGTCGCCTATCTGCTTGGTGTGGATCGCTACATGACGCAGAACGGCCTGGACATGCGCGCACTGCTGATCTTCTGTGCCATTTTCGGCATGGGGGGCTCATTCATCTCGCTGGCCATGTCAAAAACCATGGCCAAAATGGGTACGGGCGCTAAAGTCATTGAAAAGCCGAGCAATTCGGCCGAGGCCTGGTTGCTTTCAACGGTCCAGCGACAGGCGCGACAGGCCGGTATCGGCATGCCGGAAGTGGCTGTCTATGACTCGCCTGACGTCAATGCTTTTGCCACGGGCATGAACAAGAACAATGCGCTGGTCGCGGTCAGTACCGGCTTGTTGCGTGGCATGACCCAGGATGAAATCGAGGCGGTCTTGGGTCATGAAGTCAGTCATGTGGCCAACGGTGACATGGTCACCCTGACCTTGATCCAGGGGGTGGTGAACACCTTCGTGATGTTCCTTGCACGGGTCATCGGCTATGTGATTGATCGCGCCGTTTTCAAAAATGATCGTGGTGCCGGCCTGGGTTATTTCGCAACGGTTATGGTGCTGCAAATTGTTTTCGGCATCCTGGCCAGTGCGATCGTGGCCTGGTTTTCACGCTGGCGTGAATTTCATGCGGATTCCGGTGGCGCCAATCTGGCCGGAAAACGCAAGATGATTGCCGCGCTGGAGCGTTTGAAAAGTCGCGAACCCGTGGCCCAGGGCGCGCTGCCAGAACAGTTGAGTGCCTTCGGTATTGCACCCAATTTTGGTAGCGGTCTGAAACGCCTGTTCATGACCCATCCGCCGCTGGAAGAGCGCATCAAGGCCTTGCAGGAGGCGGATCAGATCATCCGCTAAGCGGGCGCATTGCAACTTTGGCCGCGAGGGTTAGTCGTCAGAGGAGTCGAATAGGTCTTCAACGGCGTCGCCAAACGCGTGCGCGCCCAGGAGGATAGCGGCGGCGAATACCACCACGCCCAGCCCCAGGGTCTTGCCTGGACTGAATCTGCGCTCTGTTTCCAGCCTGGTGACCTCGATCGATTCAATCGCCCGTTGCGGGATTTCCCACAATTTTCCGTTGGCATCCACCCCGCGCAGTGTGTCATTGCCCGCGCTGCGAAGCGTCATCGTCACATTCTCACCCTGGATCATGGTCACGCGGACCTGATCGCCAGGCTGGACCCCGGCAAGATTGCTGCCCTGGGCATGCTCTAGCGTCTGTATGGTGGTGCAGCCGATCAGGCTCAGCGCTGCCAGTAGCGCGAACAAAACTTTCCCCATCGCAGACCCCCCTGCCTTTTGTCGCGGGTGTGCCGCAAGACTACGACAACAGGGGGAAAAATCCAAAAGCGTCAGGCTTGCGCCTGGAAAACGATGGGGCTGGGCCGCGCCACCGCTTCGCCCTGGGCATAGTTGATGCCGATGCCCTGCAGAACACGCAGCAGCTCCGGCGAATTCACCTCGCGAGCGATGCTCTGTTTGCCCAGTGTTTGCACGATGCGGTGCAGGGATTCGGTAGCCAGTCGGTCGACCGGGTCTCGATCAGCCTTGTGCGTCAGGGCCGGCTCAAAGCGGACAAATTGCACTGGCAATTCACGGATCAGCTTGTAGCTGGATGGGCGGGTTGAAACCCCTGACAAGCTCAGTCGACAACCTGCGCGGTGCATGGTGCGGCAAAAATCATGCGCGCGGGTGATGCGGGTGTTGACCATGCTTTCGCTCATGTCCAGGCAGATTTTGCTTGGCGAGACCGCGCTGTCCTTGAAATGTTCGATCATGAAATCCAGGAAGCGGGGTGACTGCATGCTGCTGAGCGACAGTGGGATCACGCAGAAGTCGATACCAACGGTCTGGGCCGGATCTTTGGTCAGCTGTTTGAAAACCTGGTCTATGGTCCAGCGATCAAGCTGTTCGGCCATGTCGTAACGCTCAGCCACCGGCATGAACGCATCGGAGCTGGCCCAGAAGCCTTCCTCATCCTCCAGCGACATCAGCGTGCTGAACACATTTCCATCGTCGGCGGTGCGCTGCAAGGCGCGAATTTGCTGGGTCGACAGGTGGAAGCGATTTTCGGCCAGACCTTTCTTGATATTGGTCAGCCAGGCGCGATCATCGCGTCGTTCTTCCTTGTCGGTGCGTGCGCGTCCACTGACAATCTGACCGCGCCCTTGATTCTGCGCCTGCTGACACATGGCATCGGCCTGGCGCAGGATGTCGCCGGGGCGTCCGCTGTCCTTGTCGATGGTGGTCACGCTGGCGCTCATGCTCACATCACGTCGTTCGCCGCGCCACTGGAAGCCCCAGCCCTGAACGTCGGAACACAGCATCTCGGCGGTGAGTTGAGCGGCGGTCTGGTCGTCGCTGTCGAGCAGCACGGCAAATTTGTCACTGTGTATGCGGTATACCGGATTGATGTCGCCAACATCGCTCTGAATCAGGCGTGCAAGCTGGCGCAGGAATTCATCCCCGCCTTCACTGCCGAAGGCCTGATTGATGTCTTGCATATGGTCGACATCGAGATAGAGCAGGGCGAAATTGTCGTCAGCACCCTGTCTTGAGGCCTGACAGCGTGATGCCAGTTCGGTTTCGAAGGCCTGGCGGTTGAGCAACCCGGTCAGGCGGTCACGCAGTTCGCTGCCGCCACGGCCCGCGCCACCCAGGGAGCTGCGCTGTTCGGCCAGTATTACCACTGCGCCAGAAGCCTTGCCGCGAGCGTCGCGAATGGGCGCACTGCTGAGCGTACAGGGCAGGCGATGGCCGCTACGGGTCTTGAACAGCACCGCAAGCGAGCGGCCGACGCTGGTGCCGGGTTGCTCCAGCGTGCGTTGAGCCAGTTGGGTAATCCTTTGCTTGCCGCTTTGTCCGAGGATGTGGAAGACCTCGTCCAGATCGAGCCCGCGTGCCTGCGCCAGATTCCACCCGGACAGCGCTTCGGCGGCACTGTTGAGGAAGCGCACTTTGCCGTTGCTGTCGGTCATGGCGACCGCTTCGGCCAGCGCGTCGATCACTGCCCAGCCCGAGTCGCGATCGTGGGCGACGCGGGTCTGAACCCGCGGCTGAAGAATACCAGTGCGCGAAGGCCGTTTGGCCTCGATCTGGAGTTTGCGAATCTGGTTGTGGCGGGCATTGATCAATTCGCCAAGTATGCCGATTTCGTTGGCTGGATCGGTGTCGACATGGGTGTCTTCAGCCGGCAAGCGCAACTGGAGCAGCAGCCGTTGCAGCGGTGCCACGACAGCGCTGCTGCTGAGCAGAAATGACATCAGCATGGCCAGTGCCAGTGTGCCGGCGGTGAGGGCCGCACCAATCCATGAGTCGAGCGACCAGCCGGCAAAACTCACCGGTTGGTAGTGGCCACTCAGCAAGACACCGACGCCGCCCAGTGAGCTGATGTTGAGGGCGGTCTGGTTGACCGCGCTGCTTTTGATGAGAACGCTGCGCGCGTCATCCTGTGTCGGAGCGACGCTGTTCAGACGGCTCAGTATTTTTGCGGCCTGCAGTTGCGAAAGCTGGCGGCTACTTTCGCTCAGGTCCGAGACAACTACGTTCCAGTCCGTTTGATTCTTGCTTGCAAGTGCAACCCGCTGCTCGGCTTGATTGTGCAGCTGCACGGTAATGTTGCCAAAGCGCTTATCGTGCTGGGCCAGCATTGGCAGGGTGTCGCTGGCGCTCAGCGCAATCCCGCTGGCGTTGAGAATGTGCTGGTCGTGATCGAGCAGCAAATAAAACGGGGCTGCACGCGCAACGATCGGTACCGGGGCTTGCAGTCGGGTTGGATCGAGTACGAGGGTGGTGGCGCCGACAAAACGCTCGTTCTTGCGCACCGCGATCGCACAGGCGATGACCGCCTTGCTCAGGAAAGGATCCTGGTAGCGATCGGTCCAATAGCATCCCTGGCTGCGCTTATAGCGGGTCGGGCTATACCAGCTTTCGCCGTGATAGCTGATATTGGCCGTGTTGTTGTAGTCGTCATGACTGCGTACAGCGCGCTCATCACTGCTGTCGACGGTCCAGTACAGGCTGCTGCGAATGCGCTCGCGACGAAACGTGCGTGGTTCAGGCCACACGCCAGCGGCAACCACGGCGCTGTCCTGCGGCAACTGTTCAAGCAGATGCTGGCCGAGACGGCGCAATTCATCCTCCTGTCCCCACAGGCTCGCGGTTAACGCATTCAGGGCCTGAGCAAAGACTTCAGCATTGCGTGTCTGGGCACTGAGCTGGGCTTGCAGATTCTGCTGCTGCAGGACGTAGCGCGCGCGGGTGGTGTCGCCGAGCGGGCCGCTTATGGCCTGCTGGTTCAGCGATATTGCGATGCTGCCAAATATCAGCGTCAGCAACAGACTGAGCAACAGTAAAGCGAAGCGCAGGCCATGCAGCCAGCGCTGGGAACTCTCTACCGTGGGATCATTGCCCGCATTCATACGGCAAGCGTAGCAAATTCAGCGGTTTGCACTGAAAACTTCGGGCGTTGTGTTCAGGCGAACAGACGTGCGATGCGTTGCACGCTGTCAATCAGCCGGTCGACCTCTTCGGCGGTGTTGTACAGGGCGAACGAAGCGCGCACTGTTCCGGGCACATCAAACCGCGCCATCAAAGGCATGGCACAGTGGTGTCCGCTGCGCACCGCGATACCGTTTTCATCGAGTAGCGTGCCGATATCCTGTGGATGTGCGCTGTCCATGACAAACGAGACGATGGAAGCCTTGCGCGGTGCGGTGCCGATAATGCGCAGGCCATCAATTGTGCTCAACCCTTCGCTGGCTTGCTGTAGCAGTGCTTGTTCATGCTCGGCGATGGCGGCTAAATCCAGCGACTGCATGAAATCCACCGCGGCGCCGGTTGCGATGGCGTCGGCAATATTCGGCGTGCCGGCCTCAAAGCGGTAGGGCAGCGCGTTCCAGGTGCTCTTTTCCAGGGTTACGGTTTCGATCATGTCGCCGCCACCCTGCCAGGGCTGCGCCTGCTCCAGGACATCGGTTTTCCCGTACAGCACGCCAAATCCGGTGGGGCCGTACATTTTGTGTGCTGAGAAAGCCACAAAATCCGCATCCAGTGCCTGCACATCGAGCTTGTGATGGGCCACAGCCTGGGCGGCGTCGATCAGAACCCGGGCGCCAACCTGGCGGGCCAGCGCAACAATCTCGCTGAGCGGGTTGATCGTGCCAATCGCATTGGATGCATCACCGACCGCGACCAGCTTGGTGCGCGTGGTGAGCAGTTTTGCGAACGCGTCCATATCGAGCTCGCCGGACGCTTTGACCGGGGCCGCTTTGAGCACCGCGCCGGTTTCAGCGCAGATCAGCTGCCAAGGCACGATGTTGGAATGGTGTTCCAGTTCGGTGATGAGGATTTCATCACCTTCGCCAAGCTGATGGCGAGCCCAGCTGTAGGCGACCAGATTGATCGCCTCGGTGGTGCCACGGGTGAAAATGATGTTCTCGCGTGCCGGTGCATTGATGAACTCGGCAATGCGATCGCGCGCCCCTTCGTAACTGCGGGTGGCGCGGCCAGCCAGCGTGTGGACGGCGCGATGCACATTGGCATTGTCGTGGCGGTAGTAATCGAGCAATGCCTGAATGACCGAGTCGGGCTTCTGGGTCGTTGCGGCATTGTCGAAATAAGCCAGCGGCTGTCCATTGACCTGTTGATGCAGGGCAGGGAAGCGCGCACGCAGTTCATCAATCATGGATGGGCTCATGCCGGGGTCTGCAAGCTGAGGTGATCGGCGATGGCGGTGCGGGTCTGGTCGCGCAAATCTTCGTCACCGATTTCACGCAATACGCGTTCGGCAAAACTGAGCATGAGCAGGCGTCGTGCCTGGGTGCTGTCCAGCCCACGGCTGCGCAGGTAAAACAGCGCTGCGT
Organism: Oceanococcus sp.; assembly: GCA_041619315.1. GTDB lineage: Bacteria > Pseudomonadota > Gammaproteobacteria > Nevskiales > Oceanococcaceae > Oceanococcus. The sequence continues at coordinate 55,212 of JBFKEC010000001.1, forward strand.
CATCCAGACGTCCAACCGTGGAGCCATGCGCACAGCGCACGTCGTCGGCATAAATCTCAAGCTCCGGTTTGGCATCCACTTCGGCCTTGTCGCTGAGCAAAAGGTTGCGCAGCAATTGGTCGGAATCGGTTTTCTGTGCGTCGCGCGCGACATACACCTTGCCGTTGAAGACTTGCCGTGCACTGTCGCCAACGATGCCGCGTGCGCGCAGGCGGCTGATCGCATGGGCCGCTTCGTGGCGAACTTCGACCTGATGGTCGACATGCTGGCGCTCGGTCAGTCCGGACAACGCGTAGTAATGGCATTCCGCCCCCTCACCCTGCAGCGCCAGCGTGCTGTGCAGGCGGCTCAAGCGGCCACCCCATTCGACATGGGTCTGGAACAGGCGGGCGTAGTTGCTGAGGCGAACATGCTGTCCGCCAATCAGCATCTGCTGCGCAGACGTGTGCTGCAGGCGGACGTGGCGAACCTGGGCGTTGTTGCCCAGAGTGAGATTGATCTGAGTGCTGGCCAGGCCGGCGCGCCCGCCCAGATGCTCTTCAATAAGTGTGATTTCGGCGTTGTCGGCGACATCGATGTTCAGGTCGAGATGCGACAGCGCGTCTTGCTCGGCATCTTGCGCCAGCACCAGGTGCACGCAGGTGTCGTCGCCGCTCAGGCTCAGGCTGTGTGCCTGTCGGCGGCTGTGCGTGATCAGGTCACTCAAAGCCTCACTGCTGGCCGGTTCGGCTTGCGTGTCGGTGGGGGCAACGCCGTGCGACCAATCGGCCTGGAACTGGCCGTCCAGCCAGGTCAGGCGACGACTGCAGTCACCTTGCCACAGCGCAGTGGGCCGAGCCTTGGGCTGCGGCTGCGCGAGGCTGAAGGCCTCGGGCATGAGCTTGCTCCAGGCGGCGAGGTCGGTGTACTTCCACGCTTCCTGCTTGCGGGTCGGCCAGCGAATGTCGCTGGGGGCGATCAACTCACTCATGCCGGCGCCTGTTGGCTGTCGCCGATCCATGCGTAGCCTTTTTCTTCCAGCGTGAGTGCCAGTTCAGGGCCGCCTGATTCGACAATGCGACCACCGGCCAGTACATGCACGTAATCGGGCTTGATGTGGTCGAGCAGGCGCTGATAGTGGGTCACCAGCACCACGGATCTCTCCGCTGAGCGCAGGGCATTGACCCCGTCAGACACGACTTTCAGCGCGTCGATATCGAGCCCGGAGTCGGTCTCATCAAGGATCGCCAGTTTGGGTTCCAGGACCAGCATCTGGAGGATTTCATTGCGCTTTTTTTCGCCGCCGGAGAAGCCTTCATTGACGCCACGTTGCAGCATGGCATCGGCCACCTGCATGGTTTGCGCGGCCTTTTTCACTTTCTGGAGCAGTTCCAGAGGGGTGGCTTCATCCTGGCCTTGCGCTTTGCGGCGCGCGTTGACCGCGGCCTTGAGCATGGTCATGTTGCTGACGCCAGGGATTTCCACCGGATACTGGAAGCCTAGGAAGATGCCGGCACAGGCGCGTTCTTCGGGCTCCAGTTCAAGCAGATCCTGGCCTTCGAACAGCACGCTGCCACCTGTCACTTCATAGCTGTCGCGGCCGGCCAGAATGTTGGCCAGGGTGCTTTTGCCTGAGCCATTGGGGCCCATGATGGCGTGAACTTCGCCCGCGCCGATGGACAGGTTGATGCCTTTCAGGATGTCTTTGTCCTGAATTTTGGCGGTGAGGTTTTCGATCTTCAGCATGTTGAATCTTTTTGGTCGTGTCGACGAATATGGGGTTTCTGTAACGGGTGCAGGTCGGGATGGCCGGTGGGTTAACCCACAGCCCCCTCCAGCGAAACACTCAGCAGGCGCTGCGCTTCCACTGCGAATTCCATAGGCAGCTCACGGAACACGTCCTTGCAGAAGCCGTTGACGATCATGGACACCGCTTCTTCTTCGCCGATGCCTCGGGCGCGCAGATAGAACAGCTGGTCGTCACCGATTTTCGAGGTTGTGGCCTCATGCTCGCATTGAGCTGTCGAGTTGCGGGTTTCCAGATAGGGCACGGTGTGTGCGCCGCATTTGTCACCAATCAGCAGGCTGTCGCACTGGGTGTAGTTACGTGCGCCCTCGGCCCGCGGGGAAATCTTGACCAGACCGCGATAGGTCTGGTTGCCGCGCCCAGCCGAGATGCCTTTGGATACGATGTTGGAGCGGGTATTGCGGCCCAAGTGAACCATCTTGGTTCCGGTGTCGGCCTGCTGCTTGTGATGCGACAGGGCCACCGAGTAGAACTCGCCGACCGAATTGTCGCCGCGCAGCACGCAGCCGGGGTACTTCCAGGTCACCGACGAACCGGTTTCCACCTGGGTCCAGGAAATCTTGGAGCTGTCACCGCGGCAATCACCGCGTTTGGTGACGAAGTTGTAGATGCCGCCCTTGCCGTTTTCATCACCGGGGTACCAGTTCTGCACGGTCGAGTACTTGATCTCGGCACGGTCCATGGCAACCAGTTCAACCACCGCGGCGTGCAGCTGGTTTTCGTCGCGCATCGGCGCGGTGCAGCCTTCCAGGTAGCTGACGTGGCTGTCGTCCTCGGCAATGATCAGGGTGCGCTCGAACTGTCCGGTGTTGCGCTCGTTGATGCGGAAGTAGGTCGACAGTTCCATCGGGCAACGCACGCCCTTGGGGATGTATACAAACGAACCGTCAGTGAATACCGCAGAGTTAAGCGCGGCAAAGAAATTGTCCTTGCGCGGAACAACCGAGCCGAGATGTTCGCGTACCAGTTCCGGGTACTTCTGGATGGCTTCGGATATCGGGCAGAACAGCACGCCAGCATCGGCCAGCTTTTCCTGGAAGGTGGTCGCCACCGATACGCTGTCGAACACCATGTCCACAGCCACGCCGGCCAGCGCAGCGCGCTCGTGCACCGGAATGCCGAGTTTTTCGTAGGTTTCCAACAGTTTGGGGTCGACCTCGTCGAGACTCTTGGGGCCGTCGTTCATGCTTTTCGGCGCGGAGTAGTAGGAGATCGCCTGATAGTCGATCGGGCCGTACTCCACGTTGGCCCATTCGGGCTCGCTCATGGTCAACCAATGGCGGTACGCTTCAAGGCGCCATTCCAGCATCCATTCCGGCTCGTTTTTGCGCATGGAGATCGCGCGAATCACATCCTCGTTCAATCCCGGCGGGACGGTCTCCGACTCCAGGTCGGTGACAAAGCCCTCGCGGTATTCGCGAGGACGGATGAGCTGTTCCAGTTCTGTGGTTTCGGTAGACATGACGTCCTCTTGCTGGGTCAAAGACCCAGATGGCTGGCCGGCCCTTGAAGTTCGGCCAGGCTGAGTTGCTTCAGGCTGTTGACGATGGTGGTGTTGATCACCTGCCAGTGCGGCCGTATCTGGCAATGTGATTGCAGTGAGCAGCCTTCATGGCTACTGCACTGGGTCAGGGCTATCGGCCCTTCGATGGCGCGCACAATGTCCGCAATCGATATGCTCGAGGGTTCGCGAGCCAGCCGGTAACCGCCGCTGGCGCCACGCTCTGATTTGATCAGGCCCTCGCGGGCCAGGATTTTAAGGGTTTTGCTCGCCATGGGCGCGCTGACATGGGTGGCCTGGGCCAACTCAGTCACATTGCAAACGCGGCTCGGAGTGTTGGCCATGTGCGAGAGCAGCACTGTCGCGTAGTCGGTCTGTTTGCTGAGTCTAAGCATATCGTACCCGTTTGGTCCTAATTTGGCCGACAAAAAAGGCGCAAGTTCCCTTGCGCCCTTTTCAGGCCGTAAGCCGGGGCTTACTGAACCACGCGGACTTCGACGCGACGGTTCTCACGACGGCCGCTGACCGTGGTGTTGGGCTGCAGCGGGGCATTGTCGCCGTAACCTTTGGCAGCAAGCTGGGATTGCTGTACGCCAGCACCGATCAGGTAGTCACGCACGGCCTGAGCACGACGCTGCGACAAGTCGATGTTGTAGTACTCGTCACCTTCGTCGCTGGTGTGGCCGGCGATTTCGATGGTTGCATTGGGCATGGTGGAGATCACCTGCGCAACGTCATCGAGTACGGATTCAGCATTACCGGTCAGCACGTCACTGTCGAATTCGAAGTTGACGTCGTTGAGGATAACCGAGCGATCGACGGCGCAGCCGTACTGGTCGACAGCTTCGTCCAGCCGCGGCTGGCGGCAATCTGCCGGCGTTACGCTGCCAGCATTGCTGCCCACTGCGCAGCCCGTGGCATCAACCACGGTGCCCAGCGGCGTGCCTGGGCACAGATCCGCATCGTCGTTCACGCCGTCGCTGTCGCTGTCATCGCCGCTGGGGGCGACCACGGCCACATCGTCACCCTGTGGTGCGCTGGCCTGCGATTTGGCACCCAGCGGGATGCTGTAACCCAGACGGAAGATTGGTTCGGCGAAGGCTTTCTTGCCGCCCAGCCCTGCATCTTCGTTGAAGTGCAGGTCAGCACGCAGCATGGCTTCTAAGCGAACGCTGCCGTAAAACGCCGGGATCATGGCGCCGATACCACCGGCCACGTTGGCGCTGAAGTAGTCATCACCCGGGCCGCCGTCGGAATGCAGCAAACCACCACTGAGGATGGTGAACAGCCCAGGCGTGTTGGGATCGAAGAACGTCAGCAGGTTGGCGTTCAGGTTGTACAGAGCGGTGTCACCGAGGTCGCCAAAGCCCACTTCGAGCTCGTAGTTGCGGGTTTCCGACACCGGCATGCCCACGGTCAGTGAGTAGCCGACGTCTTCGTCTTCGCCGCGACCTGCGTCGGTGATGATGTAAGAAGCTCCCGGTGAGATGTACAGCCGATCGTCGTAGTTGCCTGCTAAAGCTTGGCCGACGACTCCCCCAAAGAGTACGACGGAGAGCAGAATTCGCATGTCCAGTCCCTTGCTAATTATTGGCTTAGTGAAGCGCGCGATTATACCGGAGTCAGGCTTTATCGCCTACGGTCGCACGCAGACGGCCATTGGCAAGCTGAATGTCGAGAGTTGTGCCGCTGCTGAGGTTGGCGTCACGCACAATGTTGTCGTTGTGCCGGGTGATGCTGTAACCACGTGCCAGCACGTTGTCTGGGTTGAGGTCTCCGAGCCGGGTGCGGGCATGGCGCAAGCGCGCGCGGCACAGTTCCAGCTTCTGCTCGGCGGCGCGTTGCAGGCGCATGTGCGTCATATCAAGGTGATCAAGACGGGCACTGATTTGGCGTGCCGGGGAGTGATCCAGCAAGGCGCGCGATTCGATGCCCAGGTGCTGACGCGATGTGCGCAAGCGCTGCTCGATGGCGCGGCCGAGTCGCAGGTTGAGGTCGTCCAGCCACTGGCTGCGTTCCTGCAGGCGGCGCTGTGGCGACAGTGCACGTAAGCGAGCCTGCCGATGCTGCAGTTCGGTGTGCGTGCGGCGCAGTTGTTCGCGCAGCAGCCGTGTCAGCGCCAGGCGGGCGCGGCTCAGGCTGCGCAGCCATTCACTGGCGTCGCGACTGAGCAGTTCGGCGGCTGCGGTTGGTGTTGCCGCCCGCACATCAGCAACGAAATCACTGATGCTGAAGTCCACCTCATGCCCGACTGCGCTGACTACGGGCAGCTCAGCTGCGGCAATGCGTCGCGCCAGCGTTTCATCATTGAAGGCCTGCAAGTCTTCGAGTGAGCCACCGCCGCGGGTCAGCAGCACAACATCACATTCCTGGCGCGCCAGCGCGGTATCCAGCGCCTTGAGCAAGCTTGCCGGGGCGTCGGCTCCCTGCACCACGCTGGGGTAGACGATCACGCGGGTCAGCGGATTTCGTCGTTTTAGGGTGCTGCAGACATCGTGCAATGCGGCGCCCGCGGCCGAGGTGATCACACCAATGCAGCGCGGATTGTCGGGCAGCGGCTTTTTGCGCGCGCTCTCGAACAGCCCTTCGCTTTGCAGTTTGCGTTTGAGTTGTTCGAATGCGGCGTGCAGGGCGCCGGCGCCGGCGTCTTGAACATCTTCGACAATCAGTTGCAGATCGCCGCGCTGGGTGTAAATTGTTGCTTGTCCGCGCACCAGCACGCGCTGGCCATCCAGTGGAAGTGCCTTGCCCTGATTGCGGTTGCGAAAGCAGGCGCAGCGGATCTGCGCACGCGCATCCTTGAGGGTGAAATACCAGTGACCGGAGCGCGCGGCGGTGAAATTCGAGATTTCACCTTCGACCCAGAGTGGCGGAAAGTTCATTTCCAGGCCGTGTTTGAGCGTCTCCATCAGCTCATTGACCTGAAAAATACTGCGACTCGACGGCGGTAATTTGTTCGAAACAGGGGGCGTAAAACGACTCATGCGGCGTATACTATCGGGCTTTATCTGATTCGGGAGCCGAGTATGCGTCTACAACAGGAAGCCTTGACCTTTGATGATGTCCTGTTGGTGCCCGCGTATTCCGAAGTGTTGCCGCGGCAGGTCGATCTCAGCACCCAGCTGACGCGCAATCTGCGGCTCAATATCCCGCTGATTTCCGCCGCCATGGACACCGTCACAGAAGGGCGGCTGGCCATTACGCTGGCGCAGGAAGGCGGGATCGGCATCATCCACAAGAACATGTCGATCGAGCGCCATGCCGCAGAAGTGCGCAAGGTCAAGAAGTTTGAGGCCGGTGTCATCACCGATCCGATCACTGTAGGGCCGGATGCGACCATCGCGGATGTGCTGGCATTGACCCGCGCCCACAGCATTTCAGGTGTGCCGGTGGTGGATGGTGATGAACTGGTCGGGATTGTGACCAGCCGCGACCTGCGTTTCGAAACCGGTTACAGCAAGCCGGTGAGCGAGGCGATGACGCCGAAATCGCGCCTGGTGACGGTCAAGGAAGGCGCCAGCAAAGAAGAAGTTCAGGAATTGCTGCATCAGCACCGCATCGAAAAGGTGCTGGTGGTGAATGATGACTTCAAGCTGCGCGGCATGATTACCGTCAAGGACATTCAAAAATCCACCGATTTCCCGCATGCCAGCAAGGATTCGCGCGAGCGGCTGCTGGTTGGGGCTGCCGTGGGTACCGGCGCGGGCACCGAAGAGCGTGTGGCCGCACTGGTTGAGGCCGGGGTTGATGTCATTGTTGTCGATACCGCGCACGGGCATTCCAAAGGGGTGATTGATCGTGTTGCCTGGGTCAAAAAGACCTACCCGGATTTGCAGGTGATTGGCGGCAACATCGCAACTGGCGAGGCCGCCATTGCGCTGGCTGATGCAGGCGCTGATGCGGTCAAGGTTGGCATCGGACCGGGCTCGATCTGCACCACGCGCATCGTGGCCGGCGTTGGTGTGCCGCAGATTTCGGCCATCAGCAATGTGGCTGAAGCCTTGAAGGGCCGCGGTATCCCGCTGATTGCCGATGGTGGCGTGCGCTATTCCGGTGATGTGTCCAAGGCGATTGCAGCCGGCGCATACAGCGTCATGGTCGGCAGCCTGCTGGCCGGTACCCGCGAAGCGCCGGGTGAAGTTGAGTTGTATCAAGGCCGGTCTTACAAGTCGTATCGTGGCATGGGCTCCATGGGCGCGATGTCGCAGTCCGAAGGGTCCAAGGATCGTTACTTCCAGGACACCACCGCTGAAGTTGAAAAGCTGGTGCCGGAAGGTATTGAAGGCCGTGTGCCGTACAAGGGCGCCCTGTCAGCGATCATTCATCAGTTGGTCGGCGGCCTGCGTGCATCCATGGGCTACACCGGCTGCGCCAGCATTGCCGACATGCGCACACGCGCAGAGTTCGTGCGCATCACCAGCGCAGGTGTGCGTGAGAGCCACGTCCATGATGTTTCCATTACCAAGGAAGCGCCCAACTACCGCACCGAGTCTTAAGGCGCCGAACCGAGTACACCGATGCTGGATATTCATGCTGACCGCGTCCTGATTCTGGATTACGGTTCCCAATACACACAGTTGATTGCCCGGCGTGTGCGCGAAGCCGGTGTTTATTGCGAGATTATGCCGTGGGATGTTGATCCCGCCGCAATCAGCAATTTCAAGCCACGCGGCATTATTTTGTCCGGCGGTCCCGAGTCGGTGACCGCAGAGCAGGCGCCCAGTCTGCCCGAGCCGGTGCTGGCAGCCGGAGTGCCCGTGCTGGGCATTTGCTACGGCATGCAGCTGCTGGCCCAGAGTCTTGGTGGCACTGTGGAAGGTGGGCACACGCAGGAGTTCGGCTACGCTGAAATCCGTGCGCGCGGTCACACTGCACTGCTGCGTGACATCGAGGACCGGGTCAACGATGAAGGCCATGGGCTGCTTGATGTCTGGATGAGCCATGGCGATCGGGTGACCGCCTTGCCACAGGGCTTCAAACTGATGGCCAGCACCAC
>JBFKEC010000002.1:0-45708 GCA_041619315.1 Oceanococcus sp.
GACAGGCCGGTATTCTAACCAACTGAACTACCGCTCCAAATTGTACGGGGTTGAATTGACCAACCCATACAGGCGGATAACCCACCCGCCTTGCAAATATGGCCTACAAACTGACGTGTAGACTGAATTTTGCGTGCTCTGCACTGGCAACACGACAAATTGGCGGAGCGGACGGGACTCGAACCCGCGACCCCCGGCGTGACAGGCCGGTATTCTAACCAACTGAACTACCGCTCCAATTTGTACTGGACACTGACAAGCTGCCCGTTTGCAAGCGCGCGATAACGCGACGACCTGCAAAAAAAAGCCCCCTAAGATCAATCCCGGGCTTCTTGCGAAGATCCTTGGACCTTAGGAGACTTTCGAATGCTCGCGACCAAAACTGCAGGCCTTGAGCATCTTTCAACGTTGGCGGAGCGGACGGGACTCGAACCCGCGACCCCCGGCGTGACAGGCCGGTATTCTAACCAACTGAACTACCGCTCCGAATTTTGGTGGGTGCTGACGGGATCGAACCGCCGACATTCGCCTTGTAAGGGCGACGCTCTACCAGCTGAGCTAAGCACCCTTAGCGCCACCTGTGACCTGCGAGCTTTACAGCCGCCGGCCCCTGGAAGGAGCGCTAGTTTACAGCGTCTTTCAGCGCTTTGCCAGCTTTAAATCCAGGAGTTTTTCCTGCGGCAATGTTGAGCACTTCACCGGTCTTAGGATTGCGGCCGGTGCGAGCGGCGCGTTCACGCACGCTGAATACACCAAAGCCCACCAGCGACACTTTGTCACCCTGTTTCAGAGCGTCGGAAATGCTGTCGAACATGGCTTCCACAGCCTTGCCAGCATCAGCCTTGGACAGACCGGCGTTGGCGGCAACGGCTTCCACGAGTTCGGATTTGTTCATTTAAAACTTCCCCTTGATAAGGTCAAAAATGTTCACCCCAGACGCAAAAGCAGAACCCCCTGCGACTTCATCAGCGCAAGCTCGAATTTCATCTGGGATCAGCCTCTGCAAGCCCTCTGGTAGAAGGCTTCGGCACCCATAAAAGCTGGCGTGCCGTTGTTTTTTGATTATTGCAGGATTTTCCGCGCGCGGTCTACAACTAGTGCGCGCGGGCCGTGTCCTCATTGGATTTGACGGTTGACTTGGTCGATTTATCTACCGTCGCCTCTGGCTCACTTTCCAACGCCAGGCGAATCACGTCATCAATCCAGCGCACCGGATGAATCTTCAGTTTACCCTTGATATTACTAGGGATTTCCGAGAGATCCTTTTCATTTTCAATCGGAATAATAACTGTCTTGATACCGCCACGGTGCGCAGCCAACAGCTTTTCCTTGAGCCCACCGATAGGAAGAACCTCTCCACGCAATGTGATTTCGCCCGTCATGGCCACATCAGCACGCACAGGAATGCGCGTAAATGCGCTAATCAAGGCCGTGCACATAGCAATACCAGCGCTTGGGCCATCCTTGGGCGTTGCCCCTTCCGGCACGTGAACATGGATGTCGCTATTCATTACAGACTTGAGATCAATCCCCCAGGCCGAGGAACGGCTGCGCACGACAGTGAGCGCTGCCTGGATGGATTCCTGCATCACGTCACCCAGACTGCCGGTGTAGACCAGCTTGCCCTTGCCTTCGACAACGGCGCTTTCAATGGTCAGCAGTTCGCCACCCACTTCAGTCCAGGCCAGGCCGGTAACCTGACCAATCTGGTTCTGGTCTTCTGCCTTGCCATAGCGGAACTGCGGGACGCCAAGATATTTCTCGACCTGACGTGAGCCGACATTAATATGTTCGATCTTCTCGCTTTCGATGATTTCCTTGACCACCTTGCGGCAGATCTTGCCGATTGCGCGTTCAAGGTTACGCACCCCCGCCTCGCGGGTGTAATGGCGAATCACATCTTTTAATGCACCATCAGAGAGATTGATTTCACTCTCTTTGAGTCCGTTGTTCTTGACCTGCTTGGGCAACAGGTAACGGCGAGCGATATTGAGTTTTTCATCTTCGGTGTAACCCGGCAGACGAATCACTTCCATGCGATCAAGTAGCGGCGCCGGGATATTCAGCGTGTTGGCTGTGGCCACGAACATCACATCGGACAGATCGAAATCGACCTCCAGGTAATGGTCGTTGAAGCTGGAATTCTGTTCGGGATCGAGCACTTCCAGCATGGCCGAGGCCGGATCGCCGCGAAAATCTGCAGCCATCTTGTCAATTTCATCAAGCAGGAACAGTGGGTTACGCACACCGACCTTGCTCATATTCTGGAGGATCTTGCCGGGCATAGAACCGATGTAGGTGCGCCGATGACCACGGATTTCCGCTTCATCACGCACGCCACCCAGACTCATACGAACAAACTTGCGGTTGACCGCACGTGCAATCGAGCGCCCAAGTGACGTTTTTCCGACACCCGGAGGCCCTACCAGGCATAGAATCGGGCCTCGCAGCTTCTTAACCCGCTTTTGCACCGCCAAATATTCGACGATCCGTTCCTTGACCGATTCCAGACCATAGTGGTCTTCATCGAGAAACGTTTCGGCCATGGCCAGATCTATGCGCGTCTTGGTCTTCTTCTTCCACGGCACGCCAACCACCCAATCGAGGTAATTGCGAACCACCGTGGCTTCAGCTGACATCGGCGACATCATCTTGAGTTTGTTCAACTCAGTGTCGGCCTTGGCCCTTACATCTTTTGGCATGCCGGCTTTTTCGATCTTTTGCGCCAGCTCTTCCATCTCGCTGGGCCCTTCTTCGGTTTCGCCCAGCTCTTTCTGAATGGCCTTCATCTGCTCATTCAGATAGTACTCGCGCTGGCTCTTTTCCATCTGCTGCTTGACCCGGCCACGGATACGCTTTTCCACCTGAAGGACTTCAATCTCGCCCTCCAGCAGACCCAGCACATATTCCAGGCGCTCGGTCGCAGGCAAGCGCTCAAGCACTTGCTGACGATCTTCCAGACGCAAATTGAGGTGTGCCGCAATGGTGTCCGCCAGTCGACCAGCATCATCCATGCTGGTCAGTGACGGCAGCAGTTCTGCCGGCACTTTCTTGTTCAGTTTGACGTAGTGCTCGAACTGGCTGAGCGTTGAACGCACCATGGCATCCATTTCACGCTCTTCGGCTTCATTGCTGACTTCGGGCAGCTCGGTGCAGTCGGCCACCAGATAGCCGTCCTGATCTTCGAGGCTGTTAATACGCGCCCTGTCACTGCCTTCCACCAGCACTTTCAGAGTGCCATCCGGAAGCTTGAGGAGCTGAAGAATATTGGCCAGCGTGCCGATCGGGTAAAGATCGCCCTCGCCCGGGTCTTCAGTTTCTGCCGTGCGCTGCGCAACCAGCAGGATGCGCTTGTCGGTCTTCATGGCCTCTTTGAGCGCAACCACTGATTTTTCGCGCCCGACAAACAGCGGCATCGCCATATGCGGAAAGACCACAACATCTCGCAGCGGCAAGACCGGTGAAAGGGTTTCGGATTTATCGCTCATCAGCAGCCTCAAATACGCACGGGCCTAACCCGCAAAGCACCTTTTATGGGGGCTCGCCAGAACGATTTCAAGCTGTGCGGCGATGCGCCCGCCCTGCCGCCCGATTTGAGGACGGCCCAGTCAAACAGGCCGGCAGCACACGCTGCCGACCTCGATAATGGCCTAGCTGGCCTGCGCCTCGGCACTCGCGTCGGCGGCGCCGTACACGATGAAGGGCTTGGCCGCGCCTTCAACTACGGATTCGTCGACAACGACCTTTTCGACGTTTTCCATCGACGGCAGGTCATACATCACGTCGAGCAGTATGCTTTCCATGATGGTCCGCAGACCGCGCGCACCGGTTTTACGCTCCATCGCTTTCTTGGCAATGGCGACAAGTGCGTCATCACGCAATTCCAGCGCGGAACCTTCCATGTCGAACAGCTTGCGGTACTGCTTGGTCAGTGCGTTCTTGGGTTCGGTCAGGATCGCAACCAGCGCATCTGTATCCAACTCCTGCAATGTCGCAATGACCGGCAACCGGCCAACGAACTCAGGAATCAGACCAAAGCGGACCAGATCATCCGGCTCGGTTTCAGCCAGGATTTCGCCCACCGCGCGACCATCTTCAGGGCTCTTGGGCTCGGCCTGAAAACCGATACCGCCCTTCTTGGAACGCTGACCGATGACCTTGTCCAGGCCGGCAAATGCACCGCCACAAATGAACAGCACGCCGGAGGTATCAACCTGCAGGAATTCCTGCTGTGGATGCTTGCGTCCACCCTGAGGCGGAATCGACGCAACCGTACCTTCAATCAGTTTGAGCAAAGCCTGCTGCACGCCTTCACCCGATACATCACGGGTAATCGACGGATTTTCTGACTTGCGCGAAATCTTGTCGATTTCATCAATGTAAACAATGCCTCGCTGGGCCTTGTCGACATCGTAATCGCATTTCTGCAACAGCTTCTGAATGATGTTCTCGACATCCTCGCCCACATAACCGGCTTCAGTCAGTGTGGTCGCATCGGCAATTGCGAACGGCACATCAAGCACCCGCGCCAGCGTTTCCGCCAACAGGGTCTTGCCTGAACCGGTCGGCCCGATGAGCAGGATGTTGGATTTGGACAACTCGACATCGTCCGATGCCGCATTGTTGTTGAGTCGCTTGTAGTGGTTGTACACCGCCACAGCCAAGGTTTTCTTGGCCGCTTCCTGGCCAATCACGTACTCATCGAGTACAGCCTTGATTTCCTGCGGTTTGGGCAAGCCCTTGTCGACAGGTTTGGCCTGCAGCTCTTCGCGGATGATGTCGTTGCACAATTCAACGCATTCATCACACACATAAACCGAAGGTCCAGCAATCAGCTTGCGAACTTCGTGTTCACTCTTGCCACAGAAGGAACAGTACAGGGTTCGCCCGTTGCCCCCACTGCCGCGATTGTCATCACTCATTGTTTCACCTTCTGGACCACTGAATTCGTTTATACCACGCCAGCAGTCCGATGCAAGTCCCGTGCCGGTACGCTGCACCTATGTCATTGACACAGACGCAACAACCGGGCCTCGGGTTATTTGGCGGCGTCAGCGCTGCGCGAATCCAGAACCTTGTCAATCAGCCCGTATTCGCTCGCCTGCTCTGCGCTCATGAAGAAATCGCGCTCGGAATCCTTGGCCAACTGCTCAACGCTTTTACCGGTATGACCGGCAAGCATTTCATTGAGGCGCTGGCGCATGAACAGAATTTCCTTGGCGTGGATTTCAATGTCCGTCGCCTGCCCCTGATAACCACCCAAAGGCTGATGGATCATCATGCGCGAGTGCGGCAAGGCAAAGCGCTTGCCTGGTGCACCACCGGCCAGCAAAACGGCACCCATGCTCGCAGCCTGCCCGATGCACAGCGTGCTGACGTCCGGCTTGATGAACTGCATGGTGTCGTAAATCGACAGACCAGAGGTGATCACACCACCCGGCGAATTGATGTACAGATGGATGTCCTTGTCCGGATTTTCCGACTCCAGGAACAACAGCTGGGCAACGATCACATTGGCCATGTGATCGTCGACCGGCCCGACCGCAAACACCACGCGCTCCTTGAGCAAACGTGAGTAAATATCGAACACGCGTTCTCCGCGCGCCGATTGCTCAACCACATATGGGACGTAGTGCATGCGCTCTTCCATAATCAACCCTGATTCGGTGCCTTCTCTGTGAGTTCCTCGAAGCTAAGTTTTTCAACTTCACGCTTCGCCTTGGACAGGCAATGTTGCACCACTTGATCTTCCAGCACCATGGCACGCAGCGACTGCATGAATTGCGGATTCTGGCGGTAGTAGGTCATGGCCGAGTCTGCATCATCGAAACCACCGGCAATTTCGCTCAACTTGGCTTCAACTTGCTCGTCGCTGACCTGCAGATTTTCTTTCTTGATGATCTCGCCGATCAACAAACCCAGCGCAGTACGGCGCTTGGCCTGCTCTTCGAACAGCGCATCAGGAAGGATCTGATGCAGTTCATCATGCGATTTCTGACCTTGACCAAAACGCTGCGCCGCATCCTGGCGCATGCGTTCAATTTCCTGGCTGACCAGACCTGACGGCACCGGGATTTCGTTGGCTTCAAGAATATTTTCAAGCACTTGCTGCTTGGTGTAGCGCTCAAGTGCCTGACCCTTTTCCTGCTCCATCGACTCGCGCAGTTTCTCGCGCAGACCCGCTTCGTCACTCTCTTCGAGCCCGAACTGTTTGCAGAAATCAGCATCAATCGCCGGCAGCACGCTGGTCTCAACGGTTTTCACCGTGACCGCAAAGCTGGCCAGTTTGCCCTTGAGGTTTTCAGCGTGATAGTCATCCGGGAATGTCACCGGGACATCGCGTGACTCGCCGGCACTCATGCCTACGATGCCATCTTCCATTTCCTTGAGGAAACGGCCGGAACCAAGTTCCAGGTCGGTGTCTTCGCCACTGCCACCTTCGAACGCTTCGCCATCAATGGTGCCAGCAAAATCGATCTTGACGCGATCGCCTTCGGCCGCTGCGCCTTCCTTGACTTCCCAGACCTTGCGCTGCTCACGCAACTTCTGCAGCAGACTGTCAACGTCGCCATCACCAATCTCGGTTTCGGCGTCTTTCACAGCCATGCCCTCGAGACCCTGAAGCTCAATCTCGGGATACACATCGAAGGTTGCGACATAAGCCATATCCTGGCCCACATCCACGGCTTCGAATTCAATCTGGGGCTGGCCAGCAGGCTGAACACCCGACTCCTGCAGCGCCTTGGGATAGCTATCCTCAAGCAGGTCGCTGAGCGCGTCCTGACGCGCACGTGCGCCATAGCGCTGCTCCAGCACCCGTGCCGGCACCTTGCCTGGACGGAAGCCGTCAACGCGGGCATGACGACCGATCTTATTCAGGTTGTTGTTTACGGCCTGCTCGTAATCTGCGGCGGGGATGCTGACGCGCATCCGGCGCTCGAGCCCTTCTGCGGCTTCTACGCTGACTTGCATGTTCTTGACTTTACTCTGGATAGTGCGATTTGCGAGATGAATGGTGCGACAGGAGAGACTCGAACTCTCACGGGTTTCCCCACTGGAACCTAAATCCAGCGCGTATACCAATTCCGCCACTGTCGCTTACTGACGAACAAATGCCTGCACGTGTTGCAATCAGGCATTCGAGACTGGTGGGCCATGTAGGACTTGAACCTACAACCAGCGGATTAAGAGTCCGATGCTCTACCAATTGAGCTAATGGCCCGCTCGAAACCGTCTATTGTAACGCGCAATTTGTGCGGCGTCAGTGCCTGCGCGAAGGCCCGATCCGGGCTGCGCAGAGCACAAGGAAAATGGGGTGGACGATGGGATTCGAACCCACGACAACCGGAATCACAATCCGGGACTCTAACCAGCTGAGCTACGCCCACCACAGGGTCGCGAATCATACCGGAATTTTTCCCGCAAGCGAATACCTGTTGCCGCATGCACGGCATAAATTTCGCTCATTTTCCCAAGACACACCATGAATCAAGCGATTCGCGCCGGTTTCGAGCGTTACATGAGCCCCAATTGCGCGCCTGCCGAGATCATCCCGGTGCGCGACCGAGACTCACGCCAGTGGCACAGCGAGGATCGTGAATACCTGGATCTGGCCAATGGCAGCGCCGCGCCGGCGCCGGGCCAGGCCCATCCGGCACTGCTGCGGCGAAGGCCTGCG
This sequence comes from Oceanococcus sp., assembly GCA_041619315.1. Lineage (GTDB taxonomy): Bacteria > Pseudomonadota > Gammaproteobacteria > Nevskiales > Oceanococcaceae > Oceanococcus. Next base: position 7,679 of record JBFKEC010000002.1, read on the forward strand.
CCGGGCGCCCCACGACTGCCGGTTAATGCTTTGAGCGACGACGTGCTGTGCACCTGGCCCCCAGCCTGTTGTTTGATCAATCCGATATTGAAGGGGCCTTAAACGTCTGGAGAACGCCCCAATTGCGAAGTCATAGCCTGCATGCCGCGGTGCCAGATACCATCCTCCAAGTAACGTTCGCCGGTCTCGACAAAGCCAAACCCGGCGTAAAACCGACACAATCGCTCCTGCGCGCCGATCCACACCCCAACGCTGGGGCCAAATTTCCGGACGTGCGCGACGGCCTGGTCCATCAGCGCCAGGCCAATCCCCTGGCCACGTTGCTGCGGCGCGCAGACTACGCGCCCGATGGAAGCTTCGGCGCGCACAACACCGGGCTCGAAAATGCGTGCATAAGCGCGCAGTTCGCGCCCACACCAGCCGGCCAGATGCAAAGCCTGCTGATCGCAACCATCGGCATCCAGGAATGCGCAGGCCTGCTCAACCACAAACACCTCCTGACGCAGGCGCAAGATCGCATACAGCGCATCGACCTCCATTTGCGAGAAGGCCTGACACGTCCAGCTCAGGTTTGAAACGCCGGCATTCAAGGCCGCAACACCTCCGCCAAAGGCATGCGCGCCAGACTGGGCGCCAGAAGACTGCCGAAATACAGATAACCATTGCCCTGGCGGACGCTGGTCACCGGTGCGTAGGCCAATTCACTGGCGTCCTGAAGATTGACCACAACCTCGCCATCAAGATTCAGGCCCAACGCAAAGCCATGCAAAACCGGTCCCGGCTGCACGGCATCGGGTAAGCGCCATATCAGCTTGCGCAAGAAGGGCCGCGGCAATAGGGCATCCAGCGTGTTGGTCCGCGGTGCATACAGCGCCAACCAGAACATGCCATCAGCAGCGTATGTGATGTTGTCAGGAAAACCCGGCAACTTGTCGATGAAAATCTCACTTTGCCCTGCCCGCTCGCCCTTGAGCCAATAACGCAGGACGCGGTAACGCGTGGTTTCGTTGACCAGCAGGTACTCGGCATCCGGCCCCAGCGCCACACCATTGGCAAAATGTAACTCCGGCATCAGCACGCGCGTTTCGCCGCTGTTCAAATCGGTTGCCAGCAGACGTCCATTGGGACGACTTTCAAACACGTCGTCCATTACATGGTGGACCCCGAATTTCACCGAGGCATCCGAGTAGTACGCAATATCGTCGGCCGACACATCAACATCGTCAGTGAAACCCAGAGGAATACCCGCGGCACTGTCAGCCACCACCTCAAACGCGCCAGGTTTGCGTATGCGCAACAGCCCCTTGATCGCATCGGCCACAATCACATCACCATTGGAGGCAAAAGCAATGCCTAGCGGCCGGCCGCCGGTATCCGCGAGCAGCTCAGGCTGACCGCCATCGGCGTCAAAGCGCATAACACGGCCATCGATGAACCCGCTGACCAAACGCCCTTGCGCATCGATATTGACCGCTTCCGGCCCATGGCCGATTCCGGTCGCAATACGCTCGACCTGAGCCAGACGATCATTCAGTGCAAATCGATCATCGTTAGCGCTCTGTTTGGGCGGCTGCCATGCGACCGGATCAATATTGACCGGCCATAACAGCAAATACGCCAACAGCACCAATATCGCGCCTCCAAGCACCACTTTCTTCATCCCTGTCGCCTCATGTTATGTATTGTTCAAGGGCAAAAAAAAACCGCGGCGCAAAGGCCGCGGTAGAAAGTCTAACCGAGTCGCTAATTTGGCTTGGGGGAGCCAGGGGAGGACATGATGCGCGTCCCGGTTAGAAAGCCTTGCAGGGAGTCAAGGCTTGGGGGAGTTGGTAAAGAGGTTTCAGGTCAGGTTCATCCAATTGTTGGCCAGCAAACAACCGAAGGCTGCTGCCATCGCCCAGTACACCAGCTTCGAACTTCGCGTTGCTTCGAAGTTCCGCAGGCTCGCAACTGCACTGCGACTGACTTGGCGATTCATCTTGTGTTGTGACATGGCCACCTCGGATGTCCCTGAACTTGGGGTGAACTTTGCGCTCGTCAAGGTGAAGAAAACGTCAATAATCCGCCAATCATTTGCATGCCACAGAAGCAGCGCCGAAAATCCGGCGCATCATCTTGAAATCAGAACAAAAAAGCCCCGAACAGAAATCCGATCGGGGCTTGGCAACAAATCTGCCGCTCGCAAGCGGCGCACCTTGGCATCAGTCGAGCACGCGAAAAACCACACGACGGTTCTTGGCACGACCTGCTTCGCTATCATTGTCGGCCACAGGACGGCTGGAGCCGTAACCCGTGGCGACCAGACGCTCCGCGGCCACACCATTGGCCATCAAAAAATCCTTCACTGCATAGGCCCGCCGCGCCGACAGCGCCTGGTTGTAGTCGGCATCACCCAACGCATCGGTGTGGCCCGCAATTTCAACCCGCACTTGTGACAGGCTGCTGTTGAGCAACTCAGCAGCCGGAACCAGAATTTGGCGCGCCGACGAAGTCAGTTCATCCGAGTTCAGCTTGAAATTGACACCCTTGAGCTGCACTGAAGCGTCCAGCGGACAACCCTGTGCATCAACAACCTCACCCAGCGGGGTTGCCGGACATTGATCCAGCGCATCACTGACGCCGTCGTCATCACTGTCTTTTTCACTCAACGCATCACAACCGGTGCGATCAACTTTGACGCCCATTGCACTATCCGGGCACAAGTCTTCGTCATCCACAACACCGTCACGGTCACCGTCTGCGGCGGTTGCAGCGGTCTTGCCGAATGCCCACATCGCACCGAGGCCAAACCGCCCGTCTACCAGCACTGCGCGCCCGGAATCGTAACCGTCGTACTCGTTTTCCAGCGCGACCGCACGCGCCTCCAGGCGCAAACTGACGGGCTCAAATGGCGTTTGCCAATCAACACCGCCGCCCAGACTAATGCTCGGACGGGTCCGGTCGCCGTCACCGATTTCCTCATAAGCCACGGCCAGACCAGTGACCACATACGGGGTCAAGGTTGAACCGCGCTCGAAATGCCGCAGCACATCCACGCCCAACTGGTAAAGCTGATCCTGGCCGCTCTGGTCATCACGCTCCAGTTCATTCCAGGCAGCAGAAATCTGAGAACTCCAGCCACTGTATTCATTCAACGGCAGCCCCCAGTAGAGCATTGCACCAGGCTGCTTGGATTCCGCTGTACGAACCTCTGACGGCGACAAATACGTGCCCATCAGCCCCAACTGGGTCGACTCCCACCAACTGCTTTGCTGCGCTTGCGCGGCGCTAACGCCGAGCACTGACACGGCTAGCGCGGCCGCTCCGGTAATTTTCAACATGCGTGGTTCCCCTTGAAATGAATGGCGCTCGGGCGGAATTGAATTCCGCCCGCAAATTCGAGCACCAGCAAGTCCGTATTATAGAGACGACCCTGTCCGAATTCATTGCGGCTTATGCCAGACTCTCTTGCTTCGACTTGTGCGTGCGAAAATTGACGTGACCTCAAGCAAAATCGAATGGCGCCTGCTGCTCAGCCTGGCCCTGCCGATCAGCGCGCTGAGCCTGCTCGCAACCGCTTTGAGCCTGAGCGCGCGCGGCCAGGACATCCTTGAACACCATGTTCATGAACAGATGATCAGCGTTGCGCGCCAATTGGGTCGCACCACACGCTGGGAAAGCGAGTCGGAATTCAAGGCCGCGGTATCCGCATGGCCATGGCTGGAGATCTGGCTGGAAGATGCGCAAGGCGCACACATCTGGCACCAGACGCGCCCGCCCATGAATGCGCATTGGCCACATCCGCAACGTCAGCGCTTGCCACTCACCCCAGACACAACCCTGGTGATCAAGCCGCTCGCCCTGCCAGCGGCCGAGACAGCGGCCTTTGCACGCTTGAGTTTTGTGGCCGTACTCAGCGCCGCATTGGGCGCCGCACTGTTGGTGTGGCTGCTTTATCAATGGACGGTGCAACGCTGGAGCGCACTGCTACGCTGGAACCAGAGCCTGGACACCGGCGAACTGAACCAGCCGGCACCGCACACTGCCGGGCTCAGTGGGCAGATCGCATCGATCCAGGCAGTCATGGCGCAGCGACTGCGCTATGCGCGCGACACGCTGAGTGAGCTGACCCGCAACCCTCACGATGCCACGGACGACCGCCTGACCCTGCTCAGCGATGAACTTGAAGCGACGCGCGAACAGCTCACGAAAAGCCGTGAACACATCGCACGGCGCGCCGAGTTTCTGTCGGCCATGAGTCATGAATTGCGCACCCCGCTGACCGCGATTGCGGGTTTCGCAGAACTGCTGGAACAGGGCGAACTTGCCAGCGAGTCACGCAACTACGTGCAAACCATCCGCAAATCTGCCGCGAGCATGGTTGCACTGGTCAACGATTTCCTCGACATGGAGCGCGCCGACTCCGGGCAACTCGACATTCACCATGTCGGCCTGGATCTGGCTGATATCGTGGAAGATACGGTGTCCTTGATGGCGCCCATGGCCTACGAGAAGAATCTCGAACTGGTCAGCATTGTCGATCACGACATCCCGGCTCGACTGATCGGCGACCCCGGACGCGTCCAGCAAATCCTCACCAATCTGGTGTCCAACGCGGTCAAATTTACCGACCGCGGCGAGGTTATTGTGCGCGCCTCGCGCTTGCCCGACACCGACGGCGCGCTGCGCATTTGCATGCAAGTTCAGGATTCCGGGCCCGGCCTCAGCCCCTCGCAGCAGGCACAGCTGTTCACGCCCTATCAGCGCTTCGAACAGGATGGCCAGCACGTTGTCATGGGTAGCGGCCTGGGCCTAAATATTGTGCGCAAACTGACCGACCTACTGGGCGGCGAGGTGCAGGTCGAAAGCCAGCCCGGTGCAGGCGCGACGTTTACCGTCACACTTCCGTTACAACCCCACCCACAAAAGACCCTGCGCACGACCTGGGAAGGTCTGCGCGGGACCCGACTGTGGGTGGCTGAAAGGCACGCGCCCAGCTGGCGAGCTTTGCAACATCAATTGCAGTTCTGGGGGCTGAATAGTCGTCATTTCGAATCACCGGGCGCACTACAAAGGGCGCTGGAAAACGACACACCAGACATCATCCTGATCAGCCTGCAATACGACGAGGTCCACCAGGATTTATTGTGCGAACTGATCCAGTCCAGCCCGTGCCCGGTCGGCATTATGGTCAACAGCGTGGATGCGCGGGTACACCACCGTCTGGAACATTCCGGGGCCGCCCAGGTCCTGGCAAAATCCGCGACGCGCACCACGCTCTATCGCGCGCTCAACGATCTCAAGCACCTGCGTGACGGTGAAGACCGCAGCGCCCTACAGGGCTTGCCGGTACTGATTGCCGAAAACAACCCGGCAAGTCAGTACTTCCTAAAAGTCCTGCTGGAGAATCTGGGCGCCGTTGTGACCCTGGCCGACAACGGTCAGGATGCGCTGGCCCGATGGCGTGAACAACACCAGCGTTATGTTTTCCTCGACCTCAACATGCCGCAGCTGGATGGACGGCAGACCACCGTGGCGATGCGCGAGGATGACCCAGGCGCTGACACCATCATCATCGGCATGTCGGCCTATATGACCCCAAAGCAGGAGCGTGAATGGCTGGATGCCGGCCTGAACGACCTGCTCAGCAAGCCGTTTGATCAGGAACAGCTTCTGCGCTGCCTTCACCCGTGGCTACATCACGAAAAGCCGGCCACACCCGCACGCCAGTCCGGCGTCAAGCTGGTTGAAGATCCGGAACTCGCCGCGATGATGCGCGAGGAACTGCCCAAGCAACTGGATGAACTGGATAGCGCGTTCATTGACAGTGATCTGGTGGCTGCAAGGGCTGCCGCCCACCAACTACACGGCACCGCCGCATTCTTTCATCTGGAACCGCTCAAATCGCACGTTTTCCTGCTGGAAAAACGACTCAATGACATCGACACGCTGACCGAAGCGACAACCCTGCGCGAAGACATGGCTGCAGTTAATAGCGCGGTACACAGTGTGATCGACAATTTGCCGACCACACCGTAATCAGATCGCCGAGCGGGTCGCTGGCATGCTGCGCGCCTGCATCATCACCGCTTTCATACGGGCCACCGCGGCAGCCATACCCATGATCACCGCATCGGACACGATACTGTGACCGATATTGAGTTCCTGAATCTGAGCAATGCGCGCAATCGCGACCACATTTTCGATGGTCAGACCATGGCCAGCATGCACTTCCAGACCTGCAGACGTTGCGTACTCCGCCATTTTCTGAATACGCGTGACCAGGTTGGCCTGATCGCCGGCATCTTTGGCATCGGCATAGCCACCGGTGTGGAATTCGACCACCTCGGCGCCCGCCGCAACCGCCGCATCAATCTGCACCGGGTCAGCTTCAATGAACAGGGATACGCGGGTTCCGACAGCGCGCAAGCGTTCGCAGGCTTCGCGTACACGGACCATACCCGCGACCACATCCAGCCCACCTTCGGTGGTCAGCTCTTCACGTTTTTCTGGCACCAGACAGCAAGCCTGCGGCGCCAGCGCTTCAGCAATGCTTAACATCGCGGGCTCAGGCGCCAACTCCAGATTGAGCGGAATCCCAAGGGCCTGACGCAGTTCCTGCACGTCACGCTCCTGAATATGGCGGCGATCTTCGCGCAGGTGGGCAGTAATGCCGTCAGCGCCAGCGGACTGGGCGACAAACGCCGCAGCCAGGGGAGACGGATACAAGGTTCCGCGCTGCTGACGCAGCGTAGCAACGTGATCGATATTGACACCCAAGCGCAACGGGGCGGTGTTCTGGCTCATGCGGCGGACCCGAAAAAGCGGGCATTCTACCGTGTTGAGCCAACGTCGGCAGTGCTTCTGCCCTGCAGGCTGGTCAGTTCACGCAACATCGCCGCACTTTGCAAAGGGCGCGCGCCCAGTTGAGCGCGCAACATGTCGCCAAGCACCGCGCGACAGGGCTTTACCCGCTCATCCCAGGCCCCCTCAAGCAGGGCCTGAAGCGCGTGTGCCGGAACCCCGTCCGCTGCCACGGTCAACCCGCGCGTCGGGTCCCAGCGAAACGCCGCCGCCTGCCTCAAGCTGTGCTCATTAAGGGCATAGCCCAAATGGCACAAAAGACGGTATTCGAATTGACGCAACACGGCGGCCGGCGGTTCTTGTTGCAGGCGTCGCAGCACTTCCTGATAGTCATCAAAAAACGTGACGCCGTCGGCGTCATTGTGTGCAGCCAGTCGCATCAGCAATTCGTTGACATAGAAGCCGCACCACAAGCGCTTGCCACTGAGTTTGGTGGCAGCGCCATCCGCTTCAAACCGATGCAAACTGCCGAGCTCGCCCTTGATCACAAAATCAAGCTTGAGCGGGCGGAACGGCTGCAGAAGCCCACCTTCACGGGCCTTGCGCCCGCCTCTGCTGACCAGACTCACGCGCCCGTATTGACGGGTCAGCACATCAAGAATCAGGCTGGTGTCACGCAACGGGCGTCGATGCAGAATCCAGGCGGGCTCCGCATCAACCCTCAGGGTCACTCCGTTGCCCCGTACCCGAACGCACGCAAGCTGTCCTCATGATCAGCCCAGCCCTCGCGTACCTTGACCCACAATTGAATATCGAAAGGTTGATCAAACAACCCCTGCAGGCGTTCTCGCGCAGTCTGCCCAATGGCCTTGAGGCCCTGCCCCTGCTTGCCGATGACAATGCCCTTGTGCGACGGGCGATTGACCCAGATGGTTGCGTGTACCTGATAGCCCTTTTCATCCTGCAGCATCTGGTCAATGGTCACAGTGGTTGCGTAGGGCAGCTCCTTGTTGAGACGCAGAAATAGCTGCTGACGGATATGCTCGGCCACCAGAAATTCTGCCGAATGCGGGGTCAGCGTATCTTCATCGTACAACCACGGGCCCTGCGGCAAATGGGAATCCAGCTCGCTGAACAGCGCATCCAGATTGTCGCCCTTGGTGGCTGACAGCGGCACCAGGAAATCGGGCTTGATCAAAGCATGCAGGCGACCGAGCTCAGGTAGCAGCGTGGTCTTGTCCTTGACTTGGTCGACCTTGCTGACGATCAGGCCGAGTGTTCCGGGACGCGCGCGTTGCATACGAACAAGCATTTGATCATCCGCTGCAGTCCAGCGCCGCGGCTCGACCACCCACAGGGTGATATCCACATCCGCCATGGCACTGATCGCGGTGCGATCAAGCAAGCGATTGAGCGCCTTGCCTTGTATATCAGCCTGTCCTGGCGTGTCGACAAACACATACTGATTGTCTTCACGAGTCAGCACGCCCATCACACGATGACGGGTGGTCTGCGCCTTGGGCGAAACAATTGACAGCCGCTCGCCCAACAAAGCATTCATCAAGGTCGATTTACCGACGTTGGGCCGCCCGACCAGGGCTATGGTTCCTGCACGCTTCATGTTGACCTGTTCCTCATACTGCCTGCAGTTGCTCAAGCATCAGCCGCGCCGCAGCTTGCTCAGCCGCGCGACGACTGCGCCCGATGCCGCGCGTAAGTTGATCCGCCACGCCACAGGTGGCCTCGAATTGTTTGCGATGCGCCGGCCCGGACTCTGCCACCAGCTGATATTCCGGCAATCCTTGTCCGCTGGATTGCAGCCATTCCTGCAAGCGGGTTTTGGGATCCTTGAGATCTTCCGGCTTGGGCAGGCTATTCAGCCGATTTTCAAACAGCTGCAGGATCTGCTCGCGCACGGTGTCGAAACCGGCATCGCACAGTATTGCGCCGAGCAAGGCTTCGAGCGCGTCTTCCTGTATCGATGCGCGGCGATGGCCGCCACTTTTCAGTTCGCCTGGACCGAGCTCGATGTCCATGCCCAGATTCATGTCCGCGGCCAGTGCCGCCAGCGTTTCACCACGCACCAGATGCGCGCGCATGCGGGTCAAATCACCCTCATCAGCTTGTGGTAGCCGATGGTAAAGCGTCTCTGCAATGACGAAATTCAGAACCGCATCGCCGAGAAATTCCAGGCGCTCATTATGCCGATTACCGGCGCTGCGATGGGTCAGTGCAGCTTTGCGCAAACTCTCGTCAGCAAAAGAAAAATCCTGCAGCCTGAGAATTTCAACCACCCTTGGACATGGGGTATTGCTTATCGAAGGTCAAGACCAGTTCCCAGTTCGCGAACAGATGCGAGCGGACCTCGTACTTATACGCCAGCGCCTTACCACCCTTGGTTTTCTTCAATTTAACGTCCTTGGCGGCCAGATGTTTCACATCATCGACATCCCAGCGACGCTGCAACGTTTTGTGCAACTCATACTGCGAACGCTCATAGTTCTGAGGCGATTTTGAAACCTGCGAAACGATCTTTGTGGCCTTGGCTTCATTCATGTATACCGGCGCAATCACCATGGCCAGCAAGGCTCCACCGCCGATCACTGCGAGCATGAAAATCACGTTGTACATGCCGCCTACTTGACGCTGCTTGCTTATCATCATCATTCCCCGTGTTTGTGATGTCCGCTTACTGAATTGTGTTGCCGATTCTATCCAAAGCTGGACGATTTTTTCGCCCATCCCAGCTCATCCAGATGAAAAAGGCCTTGCCAACCAGATTACGCTCAGGGACAAAGCCCCAGGCGCGGCTATCTTCGGATCCATCGCGGTTGTCGCCCATCATGAAATAGTGCCCTTCAGGCACCTTGAACTCAGCATCATCGTTAGGACGATGCGGGCTGACCAAAATGCGGTGTTCCACCTCGCCCAATTGCTCGATCATTTCCTCGGCAATCACATTCCGCCCAGCTGCATCAGCGCTGTAATAGCCACTGACCTCGCGCGACATCTTCTGACCATTGATGTAGAGCGTCTTGTCGCGATAGCTGACACTGTCGCCAGGCATGCCGATGACGCGTTTGATGAAATCCTTACTCGGGTCGCGCGGGTATCGAAACACCATGACATCGCCCCGCTCCGGCTCGCCCAGCGGCACCAGCACATTGTGGAAAACCGGCATGCGCAGCCCATAGGCAAACTTGTTCACCAGAATGAAATCGCCAACCTCCAGCGTCGGGATCATGGACCCGGATGGAATACGAAACGGTTCAACCAGAAACGAACGCAGCAGCAACACGATCAATATCACCGGGAAAAACGAGCGGCAAAACTCAGCCCATTTTCCTGGTTCGGTGTCATGCCCGCGGTGTGGGGCAAACAGGCGGGCGTCGATTAGCCAACCCAACCCAGTCAGCACAGCCGCCAGCAGCAATGCTGCGGCGAAATCGAAATGTACGTCGGAAGCAAACACCTAATCAGTCCTTCTGGTCGCGGCTAAGTACCGCCATGAACGCATCCTGTGGAATTTCCACCTTGCCGAATTGCTTCATGCGCTTCTTGCCGGCTTTCTGTTTTTCCAGCAACTTGCGCTTGCGCGTGGCATCACCGCCATAACATTTGGCGGTCACATTCTTGCGCAAAGCCTTGACCGTGGTGCGCGCGATAATACGTGAACCGATCGCCGCCTGAATGGCCACATCGAACATCTGACGCGGAATGATTTCGCGCAGCGCGTCGGCCAATTGCCGCCCGCGACGCTCGGCATCGGCACGGTGCGCAATACTGGCCAGCGCATCGACTCTGTCACTGTTGATCATGACTTCGACCTTGACCAGATCCGCCGGCTCAAAACGCAGGAATTCGTATTCGAATGACGCAAATCCGCGGCTGATTGATTTCAGGCGGTCGAAGAAATTCAGCACCACCTCAGCCAACGGCAGCTCAAACTCCATCGAAACCTGACTGCCGTGGTATTGCATTTTGCGTTGTGTTCCACGCTTTTCCATGCACAGCTGCATCACCGCACCTATAAATTCCTGCGGCAAGAGTATGCGGGCCAGAATCACCGGCTCGAGCACGCTGTCCAGTGCGGCCGGGTCTGGCAGTTCAGCCGGATTTTCAACCTCCAGCTCCTCACCGCCCCGCGTGATCGCCTTGTACACCACCGTTGGCGCTGTGGAGATGAGGTTGAGTGAATACTCGCGCTCCAGTCGCTCCTGCACGATCTCCATGTGCAGCATGCCAAGAAAACCGCAACGGAAACCGAAGCCGAGCGCACCCGAGGTTTCCGGCTCAAAATTCAGTGCTGAGTCATTCAGGCGAAGTTTCTGCAGCGCCTCGCGAAAATCCTCGAAGTCATCCGCATCGACAGGATAAAGGCCCGCGAACACACGCGGTTGCACCACCTGAAAACCGGGCAACGCCGACTCTGCAGGCCGCTCAGCACTGGTCAGGGTGTCGCCCACCGGCGCACCGTCAACATTCTTGATGCCGGCAATCACAATGCCGACCTCACCGCATTCCAGCGCATCACACAGCACGCGCTTGGGCGAGGCGTAGCCAACGTGATCAACCAAGTGGTTCAGCCCGGTCGACATCACCCGAATCTTCTCGCCCTTGGGCAGGCGGCCGTTAACGATTCGCACCAGCGAAACAACGCCAAGGTAGTTGTCGAACCAGGAATCGATAATCAGTGCCTGCAACGGCCCTTGTGGATCGCCCTGAGGTGCCGGCACACGTGTAACCAGTTGCTCCAGGATCTCGCGCACGCCCAGACCGGTTTTCGCACTACACGTCAGCGCATCCTTGGCCTCGATGCCAATCACATCTTCGATCTGCGAAATCACCCGCTCGGGCTCCGAAGCCGGCAGATCGATTTTATTCAGCACCGGCACGACTTCCAAATCTTGCTCGATGGCGGTGTAGCAGTTGGCCACACTTTGAGCCTCAACACCTTGCGAGGCATCAACCACCAGCAAAGCGCCCTCACAAGCAGCCAGCGAGCGCGAAACCTCGTAGGAAAAGTCGACATGACCGGGGGTGTCGATCAGATTCAGCTGATAAACCTGCCCATTGTCGGCGGTGTAATTGAGGCGAACAGCCTGCGCCTTGATGGTAATACCGCGCTCACGCTCGATATCCATCGAATCCAGCACCTGAGCCGCCATCTCGCGCTCACTCAATCCTCCGCAGATCTGTATGAAACGATCCGCCAGGGTGGACTTGCCATGGTCGATGTGGGCGATGATGGAAAAATTACGAATATGCTCTTGCATGCAGGCGCTGTCAGAGTGGAGGTCGCGACCGGTCAATGACCGGCAAAAAGGCGGAGATTATACAGTCCCGGCTTCGGCTTTCAGTTGTTCGAGCGTCCGTGCCACCGCAGCACCATCAAAGACACCGCTGCACACTTCCTGCCCCGCGGCTGTCGTCAGGACCGGAATTCTTTGTGCATAGGCCGCGCGCGCATCGGCATGCCGGTCAACATCGCGCCAATCCAGCGCAAAACGCCCGTTAAATTGCTCATACAACTGGTCTTCCAGGCGTTCGCACAGCACACAGCCAGGCCGGCTATAGAGCACCAAAACCGGAGGTCGTTGCATTTACTGATCGGGACGCTGCAACGCAATGAACATGGTGCGCTCATCACGCAGCAACAGCAAAGCCGCCGACTCACCGCGCCCCACACCCGTGATCACACGCCGAAAATCAGCCTCATTCACGACCGGCATACCGGCAACCCCGAGGATGACGTCACCAGGGCGCACACCCGCTAAAGCTGCAGCCCCGCGCGCCGCGACCGCACGCACCACCAGCCCACCATCAACACGCATACGCGCTGCCAGACGATCACTCAGCGGTTCAAGCTTCAATCCGCTCCAATCCATGCTGGGCTGGTCCGCTTGCGGGTCTGGCAATTCGCCCAACTCAACCCGCAAATTGGAACGGCGCCCATCGCGCAACAGCTCGATACGGACCGTATCACCAGGCGCGTGCTGACCGACCAGTGGCGGTAAGGCTCGCGAATCCGAAATTGGCTGATTATCAAACTCAAGAATGATGTCACCGGCTTTCAGGCCCGCCTTCTGAGCCGGTCCTTCCGCCTCGACCTGACTGACCAGCGCACCGGTGGCGTGATCCAGTTCGAAACTTTCAGCCAGCGCCCGATCGACCTGCTGGATAACCACCCCAAGCCATGCGCGCCGGACCTTGCCGTGCGAACGCAATTGCTCCACTACATTGAGTGCGGTATCGGAAGGAATCGAGAACGACAGCCCCATGTAGCCACCGGTCTGCGAGAAAATTTGTGAGTTGATCCCCACCACTTCGCCGTCCAGATTGAACAGCGGACCGCCGGAGTTGCCCGGATTGATAGCCACATCGGTCTGCAAAAAGGGTACGTACTGCTCAGACGCCAAGGCCCGCCGCTTACCGGAAACAATGCCGGCGGTAACGGTCTGCTCGAACCCGAACGGTGAACCGATCGCAAGCACCCACTCGCCCACTTTCAATTCCGCTGAACTGCCCCAGTCGAGCACCGGCAGGCCGCGCGCTTCGATTTTCAACAAGGCAAGGTCGCTGGCTGCATCCCGGCCGATAACCTCGGCCTGAAACTGGCGCCGATCGGCCAACGTTACGGTGATTTCGTCCGCGTCTGCGACCACATGGTTATTGGTCAGAATCTCACCATCACGGGTCAGAATAAATCCGGACCCCAATGACTGACGCGGCTTCTGCTGCTGGTCAGGTTGCCCACCAAAGTCACGAAACCATTCAAACAAGGGTGGCGTTGCGTCACTATTGGTATCCGCTTCTGCAGCGTCAGAGCGCCCACTGATATTGACGATCGCTGGCGCTGCCTGCTCAACCAGCCTGGTGAAATCTGGCAGCTCGCTGCGTTCGGAGCTGCAACCCACCATCAGCATGACGCCTACCCACAGCAAGACCCGACGGGCCAGTAAATGGGGTTTCAGGTCGACAAACTGCGTGGATAACATACAGATTCCCTTAGCTGTAGCTGTTGAGTATGCGGTTCAGATTGACGTTCCGCACACGCTCATATCTGACGCCGCAGCGCGACGCAGCACGCGTGGCTGCAGCTGCTTGTCAATATACACGCGGCGTAGACGCGGCCCCAGCCACGCCCCGCCAATCAAGCCGGCAATGCCGCTCAAGGCCACCGCGGCCTCTGAACCACCGCCCATGCGGACCAGCAACGCAAAGCCAAGCAATCCAGCCAAGGGCAACACATACACCAGCGCGGTGGCCAGGATGAAAACACCCGATTCTATGCCTAGCACAACATGCTGGCCGGGCTGCAGTGCAAGCCCATGATCATCCAGCAACAAACCGCTCAGACGACGACGAATCAACTTGCCGAACACGCCTCCGCCACAACCTTCGCCTGCGTCGCAACGCGCACAACCGGTCTGACTGGCCGTAGCCAGGCGCACCTGACTGCCCTGCCGCTCGACAACAATGGCCAGATTTTCGATCACCTATTGCGTGCTGCTTGTAGACGTAAGCTGCAGATTATCACCAAAGAAGCGCACCGTGGCCTGCGGGACCTCGCCCACAACAGTGACATGATGCTGATCAATCATGCGCCCGTACGCGTTGACGCCACCCAGCCGGGTCAGGCCCTGCAGGGTCTCATCAGGCAACTGACTGGAGGTTGCAAATACAGATACGGCGGCCAGCCCATCGGTGTAGACCATTTGCGTCACCGGGCCATCAAATCCAGGCCAGCGACCGGTTTCACGCGTGGCCAGGCGGAAGCCTTCCGGCAGATCGCGTACTTCCCACACCGCATCGTATGCCTCGTCAGAGGCGGACATGGACGCCTTGTCCTGCTGACTGACCTGACGAAATCCCTGCGTATCGATGGACGATTGAAAAAATCGATCATCAATCTGCTCGGGAAACTCGATTTGGGTGAATACAACCTGTTCGAGCAGGTCGCCATTGTCATCGATCAGACGAATATCCAGCGGCAAGGCGCTCTCTTCGTCCAGACACAGTGCGTAGTTGTAACGGTAGATATCGCTCGACCGTACCCGCACCTCACGGCAGGATCGACCAGCCACACGGGTGTCGCCAACCACCTGAATCAATTCGTAGACCTGGCCCAATTCCTCAAACGCCGCACGCGACAATTTGGGTAACAGCCCACGCAAACCTTCATGGTCGCGAATCACCGCCTGTTGATCGGGAAGTATGCAGGTGACCTTCTCACCGCTGCGCAAGACCTCGCGCTGCTGGCCGGACAGCGAGAACATGCGTTCGCTCTCCTGCCCCGCACTGTAACGATGATAGACACGCAGCGTTTCAAGCTGCTCACCGTTGCGATATACCGCCGTACCTTGATATGTGGTCTGGCGGACCGCTTCATTCATTCGCTGCAGCCATTCCAGCGCTTCAGCCGAACTGATGCCCGGCCAGCAGGCCAGCGCCAGCATCGATGCCAGCCACGCGCCACGCATTTGGGCAATCACTCGTTGGCGGCAGCTTGTTGCGGCCGGGCCGCAACACGCGCGTAGCCCAGAGAACCTGACAGAGCATAACCTCCACCAGAACGCGCATGACTGATCAAATACGTATTGAGGCGCTCCTGCATTCGGGCCTGCGCAGCCGCTTGCTGGGTCGCGCTGTCAGCACCCTGGACATGACTCCACTGAGCCACAATCGGGCGCTGTTCCTGAGGCGCTGCAATCACCAGTTCACGCGGGCTTGAAACACTTTGCCCTGCTCGGCTCGCGGTAGCCGTGGCGACCAACTGAGCGGGCAACTGCTGGGTGCTCCGTGTCGGCGCTCGCTGACTGGCCAAAACGGCAGCCCCAGCGGGGATGGGTGACGATTCAAGCGGACCACTCGCTGCGACCATCGGGTTGGCCGACTCGGGTACCTGCACTTCGGGCTGCACAACAATAACCGCGGCCAGTGCGGCCGAAGCGGCCAGCGCCAATCCGGCAGCCGGAACCTGCCAGCGTTGCAGGGCTGATCCACGCCAACGACGCCCTGCCCCGGATCGCATCATCCGCACCACGCGAGATGCCGGACGCGCAGCAGGCGCAGCGAACGGTGCTTCCTGGCGGATCGCTTCGCGCACCGCAAGCGACACATCCACGCATAAGCTGTTTTGCTGATTGATGAGGCTGCCCATCATGGCCTGGCGACAGGCTTTTGATCGGGTGTCCTCACATTCCAGCTGCTCGAGCAACTCATCGATCTGCCGACTCGACAACTCTCCATCCAGGAAAGCGCAAACAAGCTGATCTTTCACACTCTCGTCGCTCATGGGTTAAACATGCTCCAGCAAAGGTTTCAGTTTTTCGTCAACCGCAGCGCGTGCGCGGAAAATCCGGGATCGCACGGTGCCAACGGGGCAACTCATCGCGTTTGCAATCTCTTCGTAGCTTAAGCCATCAAACTCACGCAACGATATCGCCGTTCGCAAATCCGGTGGCAGTGCCGCGATCGTTGCTGCAACCACCTGTCGAATTTCCTCGCTGAGAAGATCCGCTTCGGGTGACGCCTGATCGCTTAGATGCTCGGTGTGGCCGTAAAGTTCAGCATCCTGAACATCAATATCCTGACTGGCCGGGCGCCGCTTGCGCGACACCAAATGATTCTTGGCGGTATTCACGGCAATGCGGTACAGCCAGGTGTAAAACGCACTCTGACCGCGAAAATTGGGTAACGCTCGATAGGCTTTGATGAACGCTTCCTGCGCAACATCCGGCGCATCGGCATCGCTGACCAAGCGTGATACCAGCTGAATAACGCGCTGCTGATATTTGATCACAAGCGCATCAAAAGCGCGCGAATCGCCCGCCTGCGCACGCTCAACCAGAGCCTGATCAATATCACGCTGGGTGGTCGGTGGCGCCTTGTCGGTTGCATCTTCGGCGTTGCGGATTTCGTCCGAGGTCGTCATATTTCCCGTTTGGGACCGAGAGACCCCAGTGTTCACCCGCTCCGACGGTTTTTGATCATCAGGCGCAATTGTAACAGCCTGCTGCAGCTTTTCCGTCGCGCGGCGTGCGTCTTTTCTCGACCGTTTACTGCGCTGTTCAGCGACGGGAAACTCCCACACGCCCAGCCCATCCATTACGCCATTAACCCCACTAACCATGATGTTGCACCACTCTCGCGTTTTGATCATTGGCAGCGGCGCTGCCGGCCTTACTGCCGCCCTGCGCCTCGCCGAAGCTGGTATTGAGAGCACCGTGATCGCAAAAGGTTCCCTTGAACAAGGCAGCACCTATCATGCCCAGGGCGGAATCTCGGCGGTGCTGTCAGCGCGGGACTCGGTTGACTCCCACGTTCAGGACACCCTGATCGCCGGTGCCGGCCTGTGTGACGAAGCGGCCGTGCGCTTTACCGTCGAGCGCGGCCCACAGGCTATCGCCTGGCTGGTCGATCGCGGCGTTCCATTCACACGGCGTGAAGCCGAAGGCGATTTTCATTTGACCCGCGAAGGTGGCCACAGCCACCGGCGCATTATTCATGCCGCCGACGCCACCGGCAGAGCGGTTGAAACCACATTGCTGTCGCTGGCTCAGGCCAATCCACACATCACGCTGATTACCGACCGTGTCGCGGTCGACCTGATCACCATGGATGAACGCTGCGTCGGCGCCTATGTGCTCAACCGCTCGACCCAACAAGTCGAAACCCTGGGTGGACGCGCGGTGGTTCTGGCAACCGGCGGGGCCAATCTGGCCTACATGTATTCCAGCAACCCAACCGGCGCCAGCGGGGACGGCATTGCCATGGCCTGGCGCGCTGGCGGAGCGGTGGCCAACATGGAATTCATGCAATTCCACCCAACCTGCCTGTATCACCCACAGGCCCATGCCTTCCTGATTTCAGAGGCGGTGCGCGGCGAAGGCGGCTTGCTCAAACTGCCCAATGGCGAACGCTTCATGCCCCGTTTTGACGATCGCGCCGAGTTGGCACCGCGCGACATCGTGGCACGCGCTATTGACCATGAAATGAAGCGCCTGGGTCTGGACCACGTCTATCTGGACATCAGCCACAAATCGCCGGAATTCATTCGCGAACATTTCCCGACCATTCATGCGCGCTGCCTGGAACTGGGCTTGAACATGAGCAAGGAGCCTTTGCCAGTGGTTCCGGCGGCACACTACACCTGCGGTGGCGTCAAGACGGATTTACACGGTGCCAGCAGTGTTGCTGGCCTGTATGCGATAGGCGAAACCGCCTGCACCGGATTACATGGCGCCAACCGCATGGCCAGCAACTCGTTGCTGGAATGTTTGGTGTTTGCACAAGCGGCCGCCGACCACATCGCAACTCAGGATGTCGTCGCCCCTCCCCGCCCATTGCCGGCGTGGGACGAAAGCCGTGTCACCGATTCCGACGAAGAAATCGTCGTGGCGCACAATTGGCGCGAAATCCGTCGTTTCATGTGGAATTATGTCGGCATCGTGCGCACCAACAAGCGGCTGGAACGAGCCGCCCATCGCATCGACATGCTGCAGCAGGAAATTGACGAGTACTACGGCAATTTTCGCGTAACCCCCGGCCTGATCGAGCTGCGCAACCTCGCTGTGGTTGCGGCGCTAATCATTCGCTCAGCACGCAGCCGCAAGGAAAGCCGTGGCTTGCACTTCAATCGCGATTATCCGGATCTGCTGCCAAGCTCAAGCCCGACCGTACTGGAACCCGCACGCTAGCGCTGCGTTGCCACACTAGGCCGGGCGGCGAACCTGAAGCTGGTCAAAGATGACTTTGAGGTGCGCTGGCGGCGCCATGCGCTTTACGCATATCGCATAAATGTCAGGATCGTCCATGTCCAGCACTTCGCGAAACGCAGCCTGCTCCTGTGCCGGCGCCTGCTCATAGCGGGTGGCTAAATACGCCTCCATCAGTACATCCAGCTCTTTCATGCCACGACGACAGAGCCATTTCAGGCGAGAAATCGATACTTCGCTCACACATGCCCCGCAATGCTGAACAGAAAAAAGGTTGCGGCACTCCAGTCAATCCAACCTTAAGGTCCTATTGACGGCGCGGCGCAACCCGAATTTTACGCTGCCTGAAATCAGATCTGACGTTCGACCATCAACTTCTTGGTTTCTGCAATGGCCTTGCCCGGGTTGAGTCCCTTGGGGCAAGTATTGGTGCAGTTCATGATCGTGTGGCAACGATACAGCTTGAACGGATCTTCCAGCTGGTCCAAACGTTCGCCGGTGGCCTCGTCACGCGAGTCCGCCAGCCAGCGGTAGGCCTGAAGCAGAATGGCCGGGCCCAGGTACTTGTCACCGTTCCACCAGTAACTCGGGCACGAGGTCGAACAACAGGCACACAGAATGCACTCATACAGCCCATCCAGTTTGGACCGGTCCTCTTTGGACTGCAGGCGTTCGCGGCTGGGGTTGGCGGTGTCAGTCTTGATCCACGGCTCGATCGACGCGTACTGCGCGTAGAAATGGGTCAAATCCGGCACAAGATCCTTGACCACCGGCATATGCGGCAGCGGGTAAATACGAATCTCGCCTTCGTAATCGGCAATCGCTTTGGTACAAGCCAGGGTGTTGGTCCCCCCCATCTTGTCGCCGATGTTCATCGAGCACGAACCACAAATGCCTTCGCGGCATGAACGCCGGAAGGTCAGTGTCGGGTCGATCTCGTTCTTGATCTTGATCAACGCATCAAGAACCATCGGCCCACAGCTCGCCACATCAATATCGTAGGTATCGGTACGCGGGTTCTCACCCGAATCGGGATCGTAGCGATAAATCTTGAAGCGACGAACATTGGTCGCGCCAGCTGGCGCCGCAAAATGTTTGCCTTGCTTGACCTTGGAATTCTTGGGCAGCGTGAACTTGGCCATCAGTAAACCCTCTTCTTGGGCGGCACGACTTCAACTTCATCGGACATGGTGTACATGTGCACCGGGCGGTAATCGAGCTTGACGTCCTTGTCGCCCGTGCGCCATGCCAGCGTGTGCTTCATCCAGTTCTCGTCATCGCGATCCGGAAAGTCCTCACGCGCCTGAGCACCACGACTTTCCTGGCGATTGAGCGCCGAGGTCATGGTCACCAGTGCCTGGCCAAGCAGGTTGTCCAGTTCCAGTGTTTCAATCAGATCGGTGTTCCAGATCATGGAGCGGTCAGACACACCAACATGCTCAAAAGAATCGATTGTGCCTTTGAGTTTCTCCAGGCCCTCTTCGATGATCTCGCCGGTGCGGAACACTGCGCAGTGAGCCTGCATGGTCTTCTGCATTTCAAGCCGCACGTCCGCCGTCGGGCGATCGCCCTTGGCGTGACGGAAACGGTCAAGGCGATCGAGAATCTTGGCCTCAGCCTCTTTCGACACTTCACGCACAGGCTTGCCCGGCGTCAGCGTGTTCTCGCAATGCTTGGCCGCAGCACGCCCGAACACCACCAAGTCCAGCAACGAGTTCGAGCCCAGACGATTGGCCCCATGGACCGACACGCAGGCGTTCTCGCCCACGGCCATCAGCCCCGGCACAACGGCATCCGGGTTGCCATCACGCAGGGTGACCACATCGCCATTGAAGTTGGCTGGCGTGCCGCCCATATTGTAGTGCACGGTCGGAATCACCGGAATCGGCTGCTTGCTCACGTCCACGCCGGCAAAAATCTCGGCGGACTCGGCAATCCCCGGCAGGCGTTCGTTAATAACTTCCGGACCAAGATGCTCAAGGTGCAGGAAGATGTGGTCAGCTTCCGGACCCACACCGCGACCTTCACGGATTTCCATCGACATGGAACGAGACACCACGTCACGTGAGGCCAGATCCTTGGCATTGGGTGCATAGCGCTCCATGAAGCGCTCACCCTGCGCGTTGCGCAGAATACCGCCTTCGCCGCGCACACCTTCGGTAATCAGACAACCCGCGCCGTAAATCCCGGTCGGGTGGAACTGCACGAATTCCATATCCTGAACCGGCAAGCCGGCGCGCAGGACCATACCGTTGCCATCACCGGTGCAGGTGTGAGCCGAGGTACAGGAGAAGTACGCACGACCGTAGCCGCCGGTGGCCAGAATGGTTTTCTGGGCGCGGAAACGATGCAGCTGACCGGTGGCCAGATCCCAGGCCATGACGCCAAGCACTTCTCCGTCATCGCTCATCAGCAAATCAACGGCGAAGTACTCGATGAAAAATTGGGCTTTGTGCTTCAACGCCTGCTGGTAAAGTGCGTGCAGCATAGCGTGACCGGTACGGTCGGCTGCGGCGCAGGTCCGCTGCGCGGTGCCTTCGCCGTAATGCGTGGTCATGCCACCGAACGGACGCTGATAAATCTTGCCTTCCTCGGTACGCGAGAACGGCACGCCATCGTGCTCCAGCTCAATAATCGAGGGAATGGCCTCGCGGCACATGTACTCGATCGCGTCCTGGTCGCCGAGCCAGTCGGAGCCCTTGACGGTGTCATACATATGCCAGCGCCAGTCATCTTCGCCCATGTTGCCAAGCGCGGCAGAAACGCCGCCCTGAGCCGCCACGGTGTGGCTGCGGGTGGGGAAAACCTTGGTAATACAGGCGGTGGACAGACCGGCCTGAGACAGACCGCGCACTGCGCGAAGGCCGGCGCCGCCGGCGCCGACGACGACCACGTCGTATACATGGTCAATAATCGGATAACTTGAACTCATCGTGATTCCTGTTGACGTGGCTTACTAACCGAATGCCACTTTCAGCACGGCGAAAATACCGGCAGCAGCCAGCGCGACATGGGCAAATTTCATCAGCACCAGGCTTGCGACCCGGGCAAACTCGCCATGTACATAATCCTCAATCACCACCTGCAGCCCCAGCTGCGAGTGATAGAACATGGTGGCGAGGAACAGAATCATGCCCACCGCCGTCCACGGCTGTGCCAG
Source organism: Oceanococcus sp. (assembly GCA_041619315.1). Classification (GTDB taxonomy): domain Bacteria; phylum Pseudomonadota; class Gammaproteobacteria; order Nevskiales; family Oceanococcaceae; genus Oceanococcus. The sequence continues at coordinate 29,342 of JBFKEC010000002.1, forward strand.
CCAGGCGCTGACTGCGGCGTGCTCGCCACCGGCCTGACAGACCAATCCAAATACCAACCAAAGACTCAGTGGCACCAGCGCCACAGCGGTCAAGCGCTGACCCCACCAATGATGGGTTCCGCTCTTCGCCGCACCCAGGCCGCGGGCCTGACCCAAAGGGCTTCGCAAACTCATGATCTGCTCCTTACAGTAGTGCGGCGATCCAGGTGATCACCGTCAGAGCCACAGAACAGCCAAGCATAATCAGACCGCCACGGTTAACCGCTTCGATCTCGAGATTCTTGCCGGCATCCCAAAGCAGATGACGAACGCCATTGCACAGGTGGTAAAACAGAGCATAGGACCAGCCGAACAACATCAGCTTGCCCAGAATCGACCCATAAAACGTCTGGACCTGCTCAAACTCCGCAGCCCCACCTGCCAGTGCCATCAACCAGCAAACCAGACCGATGGTCCCCAGTGACAGCACTACGCCAGTGGCGCGATGCGTAATCGAAAGTACCGAAGTCAATTGCGGGCGGTAGACCTGCAAGTGCGGCGATAACGGCCGTCCGCCGGTATCAATAGCCATGCGTGCTCCTAATCATCGTGATGACGCTAGAAATCAATGCAGCGTCCTTTTCGTTCCCAGTCCCCATAGCGAGTCGGTTCCGGACCAGCCGGACCACCTATCTCTGTGGGCCGTTTCTTGAGTACGTCATCCAGGGATTTGACCTCGCTGTCCGCGGGTTGCACTGTGGATTCGGCCTCGGCCTGTCTGTCGTTATCGCTCATAGGGCGCGAAAGGATAATCAGCAGACCCTTGTGAGGCAATAAATTGCCCTCATCACAGGTGCTTACATCAATACTCATGAGCCTCATTTTGGACATCGAATCCCTGCACAAACAAATGGCTGCCTGCGTTGGCACGTCGTCGACATTGAATTACGCGCAAATCACGTTTGCAGATTCAGATGCGCAGGATTTCCTCCAAGGCCAACTCACCCTCGACCTCAAGCAACTGCCCGAGGATGCGCACCGGCTAACCGCCTGGTGCAATGCCAAGGGTCGAGTCTGGGCTGTTTTACGCATCTGGCGCAGCGCCCAAGGGTTCGAAATGCTGATCCCGGAAAATCAGGCCGACGCCTTCATCAAGCGCATGCGCATGTTTGTCTTGCGTGCGCAGGTTTCCATCACCCGGCAGGACGCGCGGGTTCATGCCGAAATTGGCCCGGGCGGGCACGTTGACGGCAGCGTTAGCCGCGCAGACAACACCACACTGCTGCACCATGGGCCGGATCACCGACTGGCGATCAGCGCTGAGGCTGCGAGCCCATCAGAAGGCGTTCTGGAGTGCTATCAGGCGCTGCGCATACTCGCCGGTGAGCCGTATATCGATCAGGCCAATCAGGAAAAATTCCTGCCCCAATCGCTGGGCCTGAGCGAACTCGGCGGACTGCATTTCAACAAGGGCTGCTATGTCGGCCAAGAAATCGTGGCCCGCGTGCACTATCGCGGCAAGGCACCACAGCGGTTGAACTGCGCGATCAATCCGTCAGAGCAGAACCTTGCAGACAAGGCCCTGCTGCACGATGTGCGCGCCCAGGGGGCGCGCATCGTGCAATGGGTAGAGAACCTCAAGGCCTGATGCGGAAACGCTGCGCTCAGGCCTCAGGGCGCAACTGCGGGAACAGCAGAACCTCGCGGATTGATGCCGCATCCGTCAGCAGCATGGTCAGACGATCCACACCAATGCCCTCGCCCGCGGTCGGCGGCATGCCGTATTCCAGCGCACGGACGAAATCCGCGTCATAGAACATGGCTTCATCATCCCCGGCATCCTTGGCTTCGACCTGGGCACGAAAACGTGCAGCCTGATCCTCGGCGTCGTTGAGCTCGGAAAAGCCATTGGCGATTTCGCGCCCGGCGATGAACAGTTCGAAGCGATCGGTCAGCTCAGGGTTGTCATCGCTGGCTCTGGACAGCGGCGAGACTTCCATCGGATACGCGGTAATGAAGGTCGGCTGGATCAGCTTGTGCTCCGCGGTTTCCTCGAAAATGCCGGTGAGCAATTTGCCCGCTCCAGCCCCACGTGTATCCAACTTGAGCGACTCGGCTTTGGCTTGCAGCTTGCTGATGTCAGTAAGGTCTTCGACACTGAGCTCAGGATTGTGCGCCAGCACCGCTTCGGCCATGGTCATGCGCACGAACGGGGCACCAAAATCCAGACGCTGGCCCTGATAGTCAAAGGCCGCATCGCCCTTGACCTCTTGCGCCAGACTGCGCAGCAATTCCTCGGTCATGTCCATCAGATCGCGGTAGTCCGCGTAGGCCTGATAAAACTCGAGCATGGTGAACTCGGGATTGTGCCGGGTCGACACGCCCTCGTTGCGGAAATTGCGATTGATCTCGTAGACCCGCTCGAAACCACCAACAACCAGACGCTTGAGATACAGCTCGGGCGCAATCCGCAAGTAAAACTCACGGTCCAATGCGTTGTAATGCGTGATGAACGGGCGCGCGGTCGCGCCGCCCGGTATCGCTTGCAGCATCGGTGTTTCCACTTCCTGGAAATCGCGCGCATCAAAATAGGCACGCAGCGCCTTGATGATGCGGTTGCGTATCTTGAAGATCTCGCGCACTTCCGGGTTCATGGTCAGGTCGACATAACGCTGCCGATAACGCGATTCGGTATCGGTCAGACCTGCCCATTTTTCCGGCAGCGGACGCAACGATTTGGTCAGCAGTTCAATACTGTCGACTCGCACAGACAGTTCACCGGCCTTGGTGCGGAACATCTCGCCGCTGGCGGCAACCACGTCACCAATGTCCCAACCTTTGAACGCCTGATACACGTCAGTGCCCAGCACATCACGCTGCAAAAACAGCTGCATGCGCCCCGTGCGGTCCTGAATCGTGCAAAAACTGGCCTTGCCCATCACCCGCTTAAGCATCATGCGCCCGGCCAGTTTGACCTTAACGCCCTTGCCTTCCAGGGTTTCGTTGTCGTCTTCGGCGTGGCGCTGATGCAGCTCTGCAGCCAGCGCATCGGGACGAAATCCGTTGGGGAACTTGAACCCCTGCTCGCGCAGGTTGGTGAGCTTTTCGCGCCGTGCGGCAATCAGCTTGTTGTCTTCTTCAATCGACATATGCTTTATCACAGCCCTTGTTTCAGGCTGGCTTCGAGAAATGGATCCAGCCCGCCATCGAGAACAGCCTGGGTGTTGCCGGTTTCAACGCCGGTGCGCAAATCCTTGATGCGCGAGGAATCGAGCACATAAGAGCGAATCTGGCTGCCCCAGCCGATGTCCGACTTGGTATCTTCCAGCGCCTGGGCATCGGCGCTGCGCTTGTGCAATTCCAGTTCGTACAGTTTGGCCTTGAGCTGCTTCATGGCCGTGGCTTTGTTCTTGTGCTGGGAACGGTCGTTCTGACACTGCACAACAATGCCGCTGGGGTTGTGGGTAATTCGCACGGCGGACTCGGTCCGGTTGACGTGCTGCCCACCCGCCCCGGATGCGCGATACACATCGATACGCAAATCAGCCGGGTTGATGTCGATATCGATATCGTCATCAATTTCAGGCGACACAAACACCGCGGCAAACGATGTATGTCGACGCGCGCCGGAATCAAAAGGCGATTTGCGCACCAGTCGATGAACACCGGTTTCGGTCCGCAACCAGCCATAGGCGTAGGACCCATTGAACTGGACCGTGGCGCTCTTGATGCCTGCAACCTCACCGGCCGAGCATTCGATTAACTCGGGCGCGAAGCCTTTGGCTTCACCCCAGCGCAAAAACATGCGCAGCAGCATTTCCGCCCAGTCCTGAGCTTCGGTGCCCCCGGAACCCGCCTGGATATCGAGATAGGCGTTGGCCATGTCGTGCTCGCCGGCAAACATGCGCCGGAACTCCAGCCCCTCGACTATGCCCTGGACCGCGAGTACTTCGGCCTCTACATCGCCCAGCACCTGCTCGTCTGACTCCTCAAGCGCCATGTCGAGAAGCTCAGCCGCATCGGCCAAACGGGTGGTCGAATCACGGATCGGTACGATCTGTTCCTCCAACCGGGACTGCTCACGCCCCAGAGCCTGTGCGCGCTCTGGATTGGACCACAATTCAGGATCCTCATGCTCGGCCTGGACTTCTTCCAGACGCTCAGCCAGCGTATCGTAGTCAAAGATAGCCCCGCAGCGCGTCAATACGCGACTGCAGGGCCGTGATGGTCTCCCGAATCTGATTTACTTCCACAATAGAACTCGCGCCGGATGGCACGCCTTGTTTAGAAAAGGTGATTGGCCCGCGCAAGGATGGAAAGGCAGTTTTCCGGGGCGCGGCACCCCGTTATAGTACGCGACAGTGAGCAATTAACGAAGGCTCACATTTGCGTAGAACTATCACTGCGCCATTCTGGGGAGAATCAACATAATGAAAAACATCGCGCTCGGCGTTTGCGCCGCTATTGGTCTGGTCACCATGACCCTGCCGTCCTATGCACAGTATTACGACGATCCCAGCAAGGCCGACCGTCGCTTCTACCTGTCACCTATGGCGACCTACAGCGTGTTTGATGGCGACCGCCATTTTGACGACAGCCTCGGCTATCAATTCTCCATCGGCAAAATTCTCGCCCAGGGCAGCAATCTGGAAATTCACGGCACCTTTGCCGAACCTGATGCAGATGCCGGCGGCAGCGCCGAACTGCTCTCCTACGGCCTGAGCGTGCTGCTGTTCCAATCGCGCAAGGAATTCCCGCTGTACGCCATATTAAGTGTCAGCAAAGGCAATGCCGAAGCTTCCGGCGCCCAAGGCAAAGCCACATCTGACCAGTTCGACGCGGGCATTGGGTACCAATTCAGTCTTGGCGAATGGCCACTTTTCGGCAGCGGTCCGGCGCTACGCATCGAAGCGCGTTACCGCACTGACAAATACTCCCAGGGCCAGGCCAGCACCTATAACAACCTGTTCGGCACCTCGGGCGGCCGGACTTATCACGACGGCGTCTTTGGCGTCGGCCTGTTCCTGCCCCTGGGCGCCGACCCGGCTGCCACGCCAAAAGCCGATGAACCCAAGGAACCCGACACCCGCATCGTCATTTCGCCGCCCGACACCGATGGCGATCAGATTCCGGACGATATGGACGACTGCCCCAATACGCCCAAGGGTGCGGTTATCAATGTGCGCGGTTGCGAACACGACAGCGACAAGGATGGGGTGCCTAACAGCGCCGATGCCTGCCCCGGAACGCCAGTCGGTGCAAACGTCGACGCGAAAGGTTGCCAGCTCGACAGCGATGCCGATGGCGTCATTGACGACATCGATCAGTGCCGCAACACACCTCAGGGCGCATCGGTAATGGCCGATGGCTGTGCCCTGCGCAACGATTGCCGTATTCCGGCCCCGGGCCAGCGGATAGACGCCAGTGGTTGCGCGACCGGCGCCGTGGTCCTGCAGGGCGTGACTTTTGAAACCGCGAGCGCAGACCTCACCGCCCCGGCAAAACGTGCGCTTGACGATGTAGCCCGCGCAATTGGCGCAACCGATCAAATTCGCCTTGAAGTTGCGGGCCACACAGATAATGTTGGGGATGCCAACTACAATCTGCGCCTCTCGCAATTGCGAGCCAATGCCGTCAGGAACCACCTACTGAACCAGGGCGTTGATGGCAAGGTGTTGATCGCAAAGGGATATGGTGCGACACGGCCGCTCGCCAGCAATGATTCACCGGTTGGTCGCAAGAATAATCGAAGGGTCGAATTGGTCGTTATCGACGAATAAGCGAAAAATCTTGCATGACCACATGATATTCATCTGCAATTTGATACACTTGCGCCAGAGAATGCAGGCAGAAATGTCATTCAAACTAACAATAGCTTTACTTTTCAGGGAGCAAACATGAAAGGATCACTCGTCGGCTTGCTGGCCGCTTCAGCAGTCTTCGGCGGCGTTGCCCATGCAGGGGAACAGTCGTTCGATGACCGTATTTATGGTGGCTTGATGCTCAACTACATTGATGCGGACAACCAACTGCGTCACATCAATGACAGCCGTGACGGTCTGCGTGTATTCGTTGGCAAGCAACTCAGCCCAATGTTCGCTGTAGAAGGTTTCGCCTCCTACAACGAATTCGACAAATACGCACCGGGTCCTGGCTACGTCCAGCAAAACCAGAAAGAAGGTTCGGTAGGTGTTGACCTGCTTGGCTTCCCGCTGCGTTGCACCGGAGCCATCAAACCGTTCGTCAAAGTTGGTGTGGGCGCGACCTACTTCAACGAAGACAACACGACCATGAACGTCAGTTTCGGCGGCGGTATCAACTGGGCACTCAACGACAATGGTCTGGCCTTGCGCACCGACGCTGCATGGCGCTACCAGGACAGCGACGAAGCGTTTCCGTCCCCGATCGGTGACAACCAGACGGAGTTTGTTCTCGGCTTCGGTGTGATGATGCCGCTGGGCGGCAGTGCACCGATGGTTAGCGACGGCTGCCCGGCCAAAAAAGCTGAAGCGGCGCCTGCGCCTGCTGCTGCTCCAGAAGCTCCTGTAGCACCTGCAGCTCCGGCTCCAGCTCCGGCGCCTGCTCCGGCCGCTGCTCCGGCTCCTGAAACCGTTGTGATTTACTTCGCATTCGATTCGGCTGAGCTGAACTCCGCTGCCAAGGCTGCCCTGGATCGCGTTGCCGCCAACCTGAACAACCGTAACTTTGTGGTTGCGATTGCCAACGGTCATGCGGATGCCACCGGTACCGAGGAATACAACATGGGCCTGTCCGAGCGTCGCGCCGGTTCAGTCGCCAACTACCTGACCAGCAAAGGTGTTGGGGCCAGCCAGGTGCGTCAGCGCGCCTACGGCGAAACCCGTCCAGCAGCCTCTGACGACACGGAAATTGGCCGCGCCAAGAACCGCCGCGTCGAAATCAACCTGCTGCGCCAGTAAGTTTTAAACGTTTCAAAAAAGCCCCGGTTTCCGGGGCTTTTTTTTGCCCGTAATAAAAGGAACCTACCTTAAACGCGGGAAGTTGCGGCGTCCGATTGCCGGCACATTGCCACTTTGCCCATGGGGCCGGACTGACATTCCCGCAACGCTATGAACTGGTATACCGGAAACACCACTTTTGACACCGTACTGACAATCGGTTTCGTCTTTGCCGCACTGACAATTGTCGGCGGCGCGCTCATGCCGCAGACACCATACGGTCGCTTTGGCACGGACAAATGGGGCATGGCCCTCAATCCCAAGTTCGGCTGGTGGTTGATGGAGATCCCCGCAACCGTGGTGTTCCTGTGGTTCTATCTACAGGGCCCGCGCAGCACTGAACTGGTGCCCATGATTCTTGCGGCCGTCTGGCTCATTCATTACGCCAATCGCGGCTGGTTCTTTCCCTTGTCCATTCGGGTGGCACCGGGGCGCAAAAGCACCTTCAGCATCAGTATCGTGCTCTCGGGCATGTTTGTAACCGCGATTCACGGCTACATGAATGCAAGCTGGTTTAACCAGTATGCGCCGCACCTGAATGCCGAGTGGCTGTCCGACCCACGCTTCTGGATCGGCCTGATTGTGTATTACAGCGGCTTTGCCCTGATCCTGCATTCCGAATGGGTGGTACGCAACCTGCGCGACCCGTCCAAGCTCGCAGCCGGCACACAAAGCGACTACAAGATTCCATATGGCGGCGGCTATCGCTATGTTTCAAGTCCCACCTACTTGGGCGAACTCACCGCCTGGACAGGTTTCTCGATCATGACCTGGGGCCTGCCCGGACTCGTCATCCTACTGATTTCCGCCGGCAACCTGATTCCTCGCGCAATTGCGACCCAACGCTGGTACCGCGAAAAATTTGCCGACTACCCGACTGATCGCAAAGCGATTTTCCCCTATGTTCTCTAGAGAACAGTTGTTGCAAACCGCCAAGGCCTCGCCGGCAGCGGTCGCCATCCATGACAAGCAGGCCTGGCTTGCGCTGTTTTCTGACGATGCCGAAGTTCATGATCCGGTGGGTTCGCATGGGCACGCCGGCAGGCAGGCTCTGGAGCGCTTTTACGACACCTTTATTGCGCCCAACCAGATTCGCTTCGATGTTGACCATGACATGGTGTGCGGCCACACCGTGGTGCGCGATCTGACCATCGTTACGCACATGGGGGGCACCAAGCTGGAAGTGGCCGTACCGCTATACATTCGTTATGAAATGGTTGTCGGCCCGGATGAACGTCCACGAGTGCGTCGCTTATATGCGCATTGGGAATTGCTGCCGATGATGTCGCGACAGGTTTTCCACCAAGGTCTGGGCACAGGATTTCACGCACTGCTAACATTGAGCGCCAACATGCTGCGCCAGCAAGGCCTCAAAGGTGCGCTGGGTTTTTCGCGGGCATTCTTTGGCGTAGGCCAGCGTGCCAAACGCAGGGTCGAAGCCTGTCTAAACGCATTGAATCAAGGTGATCGCACAGCGCTGCAGGGCTATTTTTCAGCCACGGCCCGTGTGGAACTGGCCGGCACCCCGATCAGCCTTCATGAACTGATCGACAGCCTGCATGACCTGCACTGGCAAAAAATGATCGCTGGCGGTCAACATGTGGTTGTAAGCCTGCACAGGAATCATGAGCGCATGCTTGCGCTGTTCGAATTCGCAGGTGCCGCAGGGATGATTTCTGCCCTCAATATCTACCGCGACACGGCATAATGCAGGGGCACCCATTGCCCCACACGCGCATGACCAAAGATCACCACGAGGCCGAAAAAACCTTGAATCACGCGCAACGCGTGCTTGAGCATCGTTTTCTCGACAAAGCGCGCAGCGAGGACGCGCAGGCTGAGGTCGATCATGAGCTTGGCGACAAAATTGCAGGTCTCAAGGGCAATTCTGATGTAATCCGCAAGTTGCGCGACTTGTCCGGACAAGCCGCACAACTGTGGAAAAACCGCGCTCAACTCAGCAAGAAGCAGATCGTGTATCTGACCGCAGGTCTGCTCTATTTCATCTCTCCGATTGATGCCGTCACCGATGTCATCCCGCTGCTCGGCTACGTGGATGACGTGGCCGTGCTGGGATGGATACTCAGCCAGATTGTGCCCAGCGTGACGCGCTTCAAGGACAACACCATCGATCAGGCCACCGATCAGTTGGTCGACAAGGGCCGCGTCGCGCTCAATGAGGTTGTCGACGAACGCACTGATGAACTGCTGGAAAAGCTCGATAGCGCGGCAGAGGATGCGGTTCAGAAGTACGTCACCGCAGTGGTTATCGGACTTTGGGGTACGACGACAGCTGCCGCACTCTCGTTGACCGTGAGCCTGTTGAGCGGCGGCTATACGCGCGAATGGATGGCCTACATCGGGGTCACCACACTGCTGGTTCTGATCTGGAATATCAGCGTCGCTGCATTATTCCTGCGCCAGTACCGCAAACTCGACCAGCGCTGGCAGGAGCGGCTACCTCGGATCATCGGAGCGAAAATTGGTCGCTGGAGACATCTGCTGGCGGCCAGCCTGCCTATCGCGGCATTAGTCGGTCTCGCCATGGCTCATCTGATGCTGAACTAGGACGCGAGCGCATCCACCTTGGCGGCAAGATCACGCACCACGTCAACCGCCTGATCCGGCATCAAGCGCTCAGCGCCCCGAACAACGACACGGTCACCTTCATGCAGGTCACCCGTCACGACGACCCATTGTCCACGCCCTGCCCCCAGTTCAACCACGACACGTCGCGCATGCGCGGTGTCGTCAACGTGATACACATAGCTGCCCTCACGACGCAGCACCAGTGCATCACGCGGCACCATGAGCGCAGCTGATTGCGCAGCAGCTGGCATGCGCAATGAAGCCAGTTGTCCGATCACCCAGGCGGGTTGGCTCTGCGGCAATTCAATGCGCGCCTCGAAGGTCTGCGAACGCGTATCCGCACGCGGTATCAGACTGCGTATAGTCGCCAGCGTCACATCCCGGCCCTGACGGTGCGCCTCCACAACATCACCGACCGAAATGTGCGGCAGCCAGGCCAATGGCAGAACTGCGCGCAACTCGACATCGTTTACATTGAACAGCTGCGCCAGATCCTCGCCCCGAGCCACCTCTTCACCGGCATAGCGAAATTGCTGCGTCACCAACCCATCAAAAGGCGCCACCACCGTAGCTCGGGCAATCTGGTCATCAAGCTGTTTGACCTGAACGCGCGCAATCTCCAGATCGGCCTTGGCCAGATCGCGCTGGGCGCGCAAATCATCAAGATCAACCACGCTGTAATAATTACTCGCCTGCAACTCGGAAAAGCGCGCCAGGCGCGACTTCAGATTACTGAGTTGAACTTCATTGCGGCGTATGCGCGCAAGCTGTTCTTCGCGCTGCAAGGTCAACGGAACCACGTCGATGCGGGCTAACGCCTGCCCGACTTTGACGCTCTCACCCGCTTCACGCACCCAATCGAGCCGTCCGGCAATGCCAGCGCGCACACGCAACTCCTGCCGACTGTGCACTGTAGCCGTGGCATTCTGCGCAGCCTGCGCGCTATCACGCCTGACGTGATCCACAACAACGGGCGCGGCGGGCAATTCCGCGGAAAAGGCCGGCCCACACGCACCAGCAAGGAAAGCCAGCATGGCCACGCGCACCGTTTGGGTTGCTGTCAAAGTTTTCATAATGCTCACACTTGCTCCTCGGTGATTGTGGCTTGCTGTGCTGCTCGGCCCGGTCGCCCCATGCGCAGCAAAGCCGGCATCAGAATCAGCGTGAACAATGCCGAAACGCTCAACCCACCAACGATGATGGTTGCCAGGCCGCGATAGATTTCCGCCCCGGTGCCTGGCACCAGCATCAGCGGCAGCATGCCGAAAATACTGGTCAGCGTGCTCATGTAAATCGGCCGCGTACGCTCACGCACAGCCACAGCAACGGCATCAGCGCGCGGCAAGCCCTCTCGCTCGGCGCTGCGCGTTCTATCAACCAGCAATATTGAATTGTTTACCACCAGCCCAAGCAAGATCACAAAACCGCTCATGGTCAGCAGATCCATGGACTGGTAGCTGAACAGATTGAGTAGAGACAAGGCCACTACACCACCAGCAAAGGCTAGTGGCATGACCGCAAGCACCAGCACCGCATCACGTGGCGAACGGAACATGGCACTGAGTATGAGCAGCAGAATCAGCAGCGCATACACCAGGTTCATGCCCATTGCCGTCAGGGCCTGTTGCAGCCCGTCTGCACTGCCGCGGAAATGAACCCCACCGTCGCCACCCAAAACCTTCATGATTGCTGGCTGAACATCGCGTCGCAGCGTTTCAATCACGTCTTCCAGGGTCTGTTCATCCGGCGGAAAAATGCGCAGCGTGACGGTGCGCTGACCATCGATACGGCGCAGTTCACTCGGCCCCACGCTGCGTTCAAAGCGGGCCAGTTGCCCGAGTCGCTGCACCCTGCCATCTGGCGTGGCAACCGGCATGTCGGCAAGCGCCTCAGGGTTTGCCCATTTGGGTGCGCGCAGTATGATATTCATGCGCTCATTGCCATTGAAATACTCGCCGACATACAGGCCATCGGTATAGCTGCGCACTACGCTGCCGAGCGCTGCGCGACTCATCTGAGCACGCGCAAGGCTCACATCATCTGGCGCAATCAGCAGTTCTGGCTCGGCCAGATCCAACTCCGGGCGTGGCTGCACCGGAACCCCTGGCATAACCTCAGCCAAGCGCGCCTGTCCGGCTCGCGCCGCAGCAATCAGACGGTCGAGATCACTGCCATGAATATCCATGTCTATCTGGCGGTTACCGCCACCGGCGAAATTCAGCAACGAGCCCGGATTGACGAACACGCGGGTGTCGGGGAGATCGGCCAGCACGTCCTCACGCAGCACCTGCATCATTGCATCGGCTTCTTTCGGGTCTTGCGGATACAGCGCCAGCCCGGTCCAGTCACCATTCCAGGACGACAAGTTGTAGTACGCCACCTGTGGCTGCTTGTCGCCGCGCATATAGGGCTTCAGGCGATCAACCACGACCTCGGCAAGGTCGTGCCGGATAGCTTGCTGCGACGCGCCGGGCGGCACTGAGAAATTGCCCCACACATTGTCCGAGCGGGCCTGCGGCAAATAATCGGCAGACGGCATCAAACGCCACGCCAGCAATGCCGCGCCTCCAATCAGCAAAATGGCCCAAAGCAGACGCTGCCAGGCATGTCCGGTCAGGCGCATGCTCAGCGTTGTCGCCCGCACCCACCAATGGCTCAGGTGATCATGTGCTGTCGTTTGCTGGCCCAGCAACCAGGCTGCGGCCACAGGCAACACGGTCAACGCCGCAATAAGGGATACGCTCACAGCGATCGAAAGGGTCAGTGCCAGGTCAGCAAACAACTGCCCTTCCGGCCCCTGCATGAACAGTATCGGCAGAAAAATCGCGATGCTGGTGGCGGTGGATGCGAACAGCGCCGGTGCCACTTCAGCCGCACCACTGGCCACAGCAACAGACAGCGGCCGGCCTTGCTCACGCAGGCGAATGATGTTTTCCAGCACCACGATGGATGCATCCACCACCAGCCCCACGGCAAAAGCCAGGCCGGCTAGCGAAATCACGTTGAGACTGCGCCCGCTGAGCTGCAAGGCTACAAATGCCGTGAACAGGCAAATCGGAATACTCAACCCGACCAGCAGCGTGGAGCGCCACTGGCGCAGAAAAACAAACAGCACCAGCGTGGCCAATAGCCCGCCCAGGACCAGATTGCCCTGGACCAGTGAAATGGCCCTGCGAATGTGAATCGACGCATCATAGGACAGCTCAATCGCCAACCCCTGCGCGGACAGCAATCCGTCATTGAGCAATTCAATTTCACGGTTGACCTGATCAAGTATGGTCACCGTGTTGGAGCCAGATTCTCGGGCGAGCTGAATGTAGTAAGCCGGAAATCCATTGCGCAGAGTAAATCCGCGGGCTTCCTCACGCGCGACCGACACCGTGGCCACATCACGCAGATACACCGGCCGCTCATCGCGATAAGCCACGATCAATTCACCCAGTGCATCGATCGGTAACTGGCCCAGAAAACGCACGGTGTACTGACGTCGACCCACATCGGCAAAGCCACCCGACACGTCCGCTGCGCTGTTCAGCGCGGCCACAATGGCGGGCAGCTCAATACCCATCGCCGCGGCCCGCTCGGCATCAAGTTCAACCCGCACTTCACGCGGCCGATGACTGTTCAATTCAACCCGCGCCACGCCGGGAATGCGCCCAAGGCGGGGTTCGACCTCGCGCTTGATCACATCATGGAATTCAGCCGGGTCACGCGGATCATCTTCGCTCAGCGTTCGCACCAACAAGCTAGCCGCATTGCCACCAGAGAAGTCCCAACCGCCCAGATTCACCCACGGGCCATTGGCATCACGCGGTAAAGGTGGAACCTGTTGCAGACGGTTGATCACGTCCAGATACGCGCGCTGCATATCTGTGCCAATCGCGAACGTCAGATTGACATTGCCACTGCCCTGATTGATCTGACTTTCGACCCGTTCAAGGCCAGCAATGGCGCGAAGTACGCGCTCCTGCTGCTCGATCACCACCGACTCCATGTCTGCCGGTGCGGCGCCACGCCAATTGGTAAACACCGTGATCTGCGGCTGATCTATGGCCGGCAACAACTGTATCGGCAACTTGTACAAACTGACCAGGCCCGCGACGGCGATCAATACCGCCACAACCGCCACGGTGGCCGTATTGGCTAACGACAAACGCGTTAGATTCATGCTGTCTCCCCACATGGCGCACTGCGACGCCTTTATTGATCACCAGACCCTATAAAGCGCAGGAAGGTTCCCCCGGGTGGTGTGGTGCGGCCCGGATGCGGGGCCATCAGCGGGCCTGGAAATCGAACACCTGATAGCGCTGCATCAACGGCGCCATATCGGTTTTGACCGTTGCAATATGGAGCGGATGGTTCAGATATGACGCCAGCGCCTCGGCATCATCAAAACGCAGACTCAAGGCGACGTCGTAGCTGTCCTCGACCACCGCCCTGTCACTGATCACCACTTCACCAACACGCAACTCGCGCACCCCAGGAATCGCCGAAAGCTTATGCGAAGCCTCAACGATCTGCTGCCTGTGCTCGGGATGGCCTGGCTGTTTGAGCCACACCAGAACCACGTGCATCAGATAGGGCGGCTCTAGCGGATGCGCATGCTGGCGCCCCGCGCAGGCGACCAGCGACAACATCAGGCCGAGTGCGACGAGCGCCTGTCGCCATCGGATCACAGCGCTGGCCACCGGTCACGCCACGGCGCCGCTTGCTCAAGCTGAGCGGCCAGTCGAATCAGCACATCCTCACCGCCGGGGGCGGCCATGAACTGAACCCCCAGAGGCAGACCGCTCTGTGTCCAATGTAGCGGCACACTCATACCAGGCGCCCCGGTCAGATTGCCCATCTGAGTGTACGGCACCCATTGCAGATTCTCCTGAACCATCTGCTCGATGACCCCCGACTTGACCATCAGTCGTGACAATCCCATAGCCATCAAAGCGCGGGCCAGCTTGTGTTGCCACGCAGGCGTGGCGATCTCGCCAACCCGGGCCGGCGGACGCGCCATGGTCGGCGACAACCACAGATCATGGCGCTGATGGAATTCGCCAAGCGCGCGAGCGTACTCATTCCAACGCTGCACCGAGGCAACATATTCATCGGCGCGGGTGGCCCGACCGAATTCGGCCATGATCAGTGTGTCGTCCTCGAAGCCCTGATTGCCGCATCCGGTCTCACGCTTGATCTCATCCACGGTGACCGCAACATTGCCAAACCACGCGATGATAAAGTCCCGGGCCAGCTGCTGGCCGTTGACGACCGGCTCGCCTTCTTCGACCTGGTGGCCCAGCGATTCCAGCAGACGCGCGGTGTCCTCTACCGCCCGCACCGCCTCTGGATCAACCTCAGTGCCTATGGGTGAACGCGTGCTATATGCAATTTTAAGGCGCCCCGGATCACGCCCGACTTCGTCGAGGTAGGGCCGCTGCGGCGGTTGAATGTGAAAGAAGCTGCCCACCTCAGGCCCTTGCGTTGCATCCAGCATGGCCGCGCTGTCGCGCACCGACCGCGAGACAATGTGGTTGATCGCGGCGCCTTGCAGCAATTCACTGAACGCCGGCCCCCAGGGCGTGCGCCCGCGCCCAGGCTTGAGCCCGAACAGGCCGCAATGACCAGCGGGCAGGCGAATTGACCCACCGCCATCATTGGCCCCGGCCATGGGCACTACACCTGCAGCTACAGCTGCGGCGCTGCCACCGGACGAGCCGCCGGGAATGTGCTCGGGGTTCCATGGGTTGCGTGTGGCACCCCAGGCCTCTGGCTCGGTAATGCCTTTGGCACCGAATTCCGGCGTGTTGGTGCGACCGATGGGGATGATGCCGGCAGCCAACCAGCGGCGTGTGATTTCACTGTGCTGCGCCGCAGGTTTGGCCTGTTGCTTGAGAGCTTTGCAGCCATAGGCTGCGGGCACCCCTTCAAGCTCCTGATAAAGATCCTTGAGCAGAAAAGGCACACCGGCAAATGGGCCCTGACCGCAATCGCTCGCGGCCTGACTGCGCGCCCGCTCATACAAGGGGTAAATGATGGCGTTGAGCTTGGGATTGACCACCTCGGCACGTTCAATCGCGGCGTTCACAACCTCTGCGGCCGACACCTCACCACTGGCGATCAGCGCCGCCAAACCGAGACCATCTTGGTCGCGGTAATCTTCGAATTTCATCCCCGTCCCCGCACACAAAGTACCTGAGTATCCCGCAGCCGAACGGCCCCTTCAATCAGGCTTGATCAACCCGGCGGAAATGCTCAAGCAGCAATTCACTGACGCGTGCGGGCTGCTCTGCCTGCAAAAAATGCCCGCAGCCTTCCAACTGAAGGGCGCGCAGCAAACCGCGCTCAGCTGGAGCCTGACCAATAATGCGGTGGGTCCGAACACTCATGCAGCCATCTTCATCACCGGCCAGGGCCAGCGTGGGCACCCGAAAGCGACGCCCCATGCGCTTGAACGCCTCACGCGTAGCGCGCCGCTGCACAGTGAACAAATTGCGGTAGTAGCGGGTGCTGGCCCAAGCCAGTCGCGGATCGCTGAACACCAATCGGGCCGGGGCGAATGCCACATCATCAAATGCCCAACCCGGCGACCACTTGCGCCAGATTTCACGCACGTATGCGGCGTTGTTGCGGGTCAGAACACGATGCGAAAACCCCAACTGCATCAGCGGCATATAGGATGACAAACGCAACTGCTGCGGAAGGTACGGCAGCAGGCTGCGCCATTGCGAACGGTGCGGTAAAGGTGGCACTGCGAGCAACGCAATCGATTTCCACGGCCCGGCATGCGCCGCTGCGGCCGGCGGCGTTCCGGACAACACCATCGCCACGACC
>JBFKEC010000003.1:0-32568 GCA_041619315.1 Oceanococcus sp.
CGCGGGTCGAAGGGCTGCTTGAACGTGACTACACTGATTGAGCCGCAGTCGGCGCGTGTTTCCTTGCGCCAATGGAAAGTGGAAGATCGCCCGCCGTTAGCCGCGCTCAACGCCGACCCGCGGGTAATGGCCCATTTTCCGCATGTTCTGAGCCGGGCTGAAAGCGATGCGCTGGCGGATCGAAATGCCACGTTCATTGCCCGCAATGGCTGGGGCTTTTGGGCCGCCGAGCTGCGTGCCAGTGGACGCTTTATGGGCTTTGTCGGGCTCAATATGCCGACCGCGCCGTTGCCGTTTGCACCGTGCGTGGAGATAGGCTGGCGCCTGTTGCCGCAATACTGGGGGCAGGGCCTGGCCAGCGAGGCCGCGCAGGCAGCATTGAGCGTGGCATTCGAGCAGCTTCAGCTGGAAGAAGTGGTTTCATTCACCGCGCTGAGCAATCTTCGCTCAATGGCGGTCATGCAGCGCCTTATGATGAAACGTGATGAGGCCACTTTCGAGCATCCCGCGTTGCCGCACGGGCATGGCCTGCGTCGCCATTGCCTGTATCGCCTTAAGCGTGCTGAATGGCAGGCCCACAGGCATGTTTTAAGCAACGTTTAGCCAAGCGCATCAGGTATCACTGGCTTCGGGGTTCTGTCACGCCTATGCTTGATCCTGCGAATGCGGGCTGTGCCGCAACTGTCCCTGCCTACAATGCACGCTCATCGGTGTGGCAGGCGGTGATGCGCACATCAGGTCCGCAGTCACGGGCAGCAGCACCGGCCAAGCTCGCACCAGGGGCAATAACAGCATGAACGCACACCTTGAACAGTTTCGGGCGTTTGCCGCCTACAACCGCGATTTCAACCGTGCTCTGTATGAGCGTCTTGAAGGCTTGTCGGATCAGCAGCGCAAGGCCGAGCGTGGTGCATTTTTTGGCTCCATACATGCCACGCTCAACCACATACTGCTGGCCGACCGTATCTGGCTGGCGCGAATTTACAGCGTCTGCCCGGAGTGCGACGCACTGGCCAGCGCCGAACTGGTTACACAGTTCGAGACGCTGGGTGATGAACTGTATGCCGATTTTGCCGAGTTGACTGCGGCGCGGGCGCGGACTGACCGAGTCATCGTGGAGTGGGTTGCGCAGCTCAACGAGACGCTGCTGGCCAGAGTCATGCGCTACAAGGCCGGGCAGGGGCAGGAACGGGTCCACCCGCTATGGCTTGCGATGGCGCATCTGTTCAATCACCAGACCCATCATCGCGGACAGGTAACAAGTTTGATGTCACAGCTGGGTCAGGACCCTGGCATCACCGATTTTCTGATCTATGCCCTATAGCGGGTATACAACGCTATAGTCGCCCATTCAGCATTAAGCAGCGGTGCCGCATCATGATTCAGACCACGCCAGCGTATGTGTTGCTGGATGAGCTACTTGAACCCTGGCGCAGCTTGCTGGGTGATGATTTCGAGGGTTATCGCAATCACTGTCACCGGGTCATGTCGTACTGCTTTACGCTGTTTGCGGCGTCACCCGAGGAGCAGCAAAAGGTGGCCATAGCCGTCTGTTTCCATGATCTGGGCCTGTGGACGCAAAATACACTGGACTACCTGCCACCGTCGCTGCTTGCTGCGCAAGACTGCCTGGAGCAGCGGAATCTGGCCGCTTGGGCCGATGAAATCTGCGCCATGATCGACAATCACCATCGTCTGCGCACTTTGCGTAAACCCACATATCCATTGGCTGAAGTGTTCCGCCAAGCTGACCTTGTGGATTTTTCGCTTGGGCTGGTCAAGTGCGGCATATCGCCAGCGCGGGTGCGGGAAGTGCAGCAGGCCTATCCCAATGCGGGCTTCCACCGCATGCTGATGAAGCGTGCCGGGGCCTGGTTTGTGCGCCATCCCCTGAATCCGGCGCCGATGATGAAATGGTAGTGCGTTATGCCCTCGTCTAACGATCCGCGTGTGCTGTTTGCGGCTGAACGCACGCTTTTGGCCTGGAGTCGCACCGCACTGGCGCTGATGGCCTTTGGTTTTCTGATCGAAAGGGCGGGGTTGCTGATGCAGGTGTTACGGCCCGATGTGGCCCTGGTGCCGGCGAACAGCGCCAGTTTCTGGATTGGCCTGGGGTTTATGGGTGTGGGTGCGCTGTCGGCGTTGTTTGCCTGTCGGCAGTATGCAGCGGTGCTGAAAACCGAGCATGCAACAGAAGCGCCGCCGGGCTATAACGCGCGCTGGGGGCTGTTGATCAACGTGGTGATCGCCCTGCTTGGCGTGGCGCTGGTGATCAGCCTGCTTGTGCTGGGCCAGGTGTAGACGGATGTGTGGGCTGGGGCGTGGACTGCTCGCAATCTGCGCCAGTCTATTGATGGCGGCTTGCGCGACTGTGTCTAGGCCACCTCCGCCGACTTCCTTGTCGGCGACGGTTGAGTCCAGCATGGCTTGGCATTCGTGCCGTGCCAAGCTGCACTGGGATACCGAGCAACCCGCACCGTGGGAGGCGGACGCACTGCTCGCGGTCGCATTGTTCGCGCCGCTGATTGACTCATTGGGCCCACATCTTGAGATCTGGCGCTTCCATCGGCGTGCCGGCCTTGATGGTGCGGGGCGTCGTTTCAGTTTTATCTATCGTGCCAGCGACCAGGCCCATAGCGTCATTGGTGATTGGCTCGAATTACATCCGATGCGCGTCGCGTTGCAGGATGCAGGGGTACTGGAGCAGCTGGATTGCAGCGACGTTGAATATTGGTCCGGCCCTGACATGGGCGCAACCAGTGATCCGGCCTGGTCCCCGGCTATGCAGCAGGTGTGGCCGCAGTACATTCACGGGGTCAGCCGGATGTGGCTGGAACTGATGCAAATGCAAATCGGGCCCTTGGACGGCCGGCGCAGTCTGGATGAACTGCTGGCAGCCAGTGCAGAGGCCCAGCGCGTGACCACCTTGGTGTGGCAAGGCGAAGGCCAGCACGCTTTGCTGCATCATCTCAATGCGTTGTTCGCATACCAGCCACTATTGATTCGCTACTGACAAAAAACCCGGCGCGAGGCCGGGTTTTTTTCATACGGATGCAGGCTTAATACTGATAAAAGCCACGCCCTGTCTTGCGTCCATAATGGCCGGCTGCGACCAGCTCACGCAACAGCGGTGCCGGACGATATTTGGGATCGCCAAACTCCTGTACGAACACTTCCATGATCGCCAGCAGGGTATCCAGTCCGACCAGATCGGCCAGCGCCAGGGGCCCGATCGGCTGATTGCAACCCAACTTCATGCCGGCGTCGATGTCTTCGGCCGTGGCAATGCCATCCTGCAAGGCAAAGATGGCTTCATTGATCATCGGGCACAGGATGCGGTTGACTGCAAAGCCAGGGGCATTCTTGACTGAAATCGGCGACTTGCCGATGCCACTGGCAAAGGCCTTGACCGTGTCATGCGTGTCCTGGCTGGTCTGCAGACCGCTGATCACCTCAACCAATGCCATCATCGGCACCGGGTTGAAAAAGTGCATGCCGATGAAACGATCCGGGCGACTGGTGGCTGCACCCAGTTCGGTAATGGACAGCGATGAGGTATTGGTCGCGATGATGGCGTTCGCTGGAAGAATCTCATCCAACTGCTTGAGAATCTTGACCTTGATGTCACGGTTCTCGGTTGCCGCTTCGATGACCAGATCCACGGAGGTGAGACGGGCATAGTCCGTGGTCGTGCTGATCCGGGCCACAGCCGCGTCACGCTCAGACGAGGACAGTTTTTCCTTGCCAACCAGTTTGTCCAGACTCTTGTTCAGGGTCGCCATGCCACGCCCAAGTGCGGCCTCGGCGATGTCCACCATGATGACGTTCAATCCGGCAAGCGCAGAAACCTGCGCGATGCCGTTGCCCATCAGGCCAGCGCCGATAACGCCGACGGTCTTGATGTGTGCCATGTTCAGACCTTCTCGAAAACCGCAGCAATGCCCTGACCGCCACCGATGCACATGGTCACCAGCGCGTAACGGCCACCGATGCGTTCCAGTTCGTACAGGGCTTTGGTTGTGATGATGGCGCCGGTCGCGCCGATCGGATGGCCCAGCGAGATGCCCGAGCCATTGGGGTTGACCTTGTCGAGGTCGAAGCCCAGTTCCTTGGCCACTGCACACGCCTGTGCGGCGAAGGCTTCATTGGCCTCGATCACGTCCATGTCATTGACTGACAGGCCGAGCTTGTCCAGAACCTTGCGCGAAGCCGGCACCGGGCCGATGCCCATGTAAGCGGGGTCGACACCGGCGTGGGCGTAGCCGAGCAACTTGGCGATCGGCTTTTTACCCAGCTTTTCGGCGGCAGCGGCGGTCGCCAGGACCACGGCGCCTGCGCCATCGTTCAAACCGGAGGCGTTGCCAGCAGTCACCAGGCCGTCTTTCTTGAACACCGGACGCATGCCAGCGAGAACTTCGGTGGTGGTGTCGCCGCGCACGTGCTCATCGGTATCGAACAGGGTTACGCCTTTACGGCTTTTCAGTTCAACCGGCACGATCTGCGATTTGAAGCGACCTTCTTCAATCGCGCGAACTGCACGACGCTGGCTTTCGGCGGCCAGTTCGTCCTGCTGTTCGCGGGTGATGGCGTATTTCTCAGCCACATTTTCCGCCGTGATACCCATGTGGATATTCTGGAACGGGTCATGCAGTGCGCCCATCATGTAGTCCAGCGCCTGGGTGTCACCCATGCGTGCGCCCCAACGAGCGCTGGGCAGCAGATAAGCCCCCAGGCTCATGTTTTCCGCGCCGGCACCAATGGCAACCTCGGCATCGCCCAGCATCAGGGATTGCGCTGCGGAGATGATGGCCTGAAGGCCTGAACCGCACAGACGGTTGACGTTGAAAGCCGGGCATTCTTGCGGCAGGCCGGCCTGCATTGCGGCTACGCGCGACAGGTAGGCATCGCGCGGCGTGGTGGGAATGACCGTACCCATGGCCAGATGGCCAAACTGGTCGGTCGCCACGCCGGAGCGTTCGATGGCGGCCTTTACAGCGGTGGTTGCCAGATCGGCTAGCGGCACGGACTTGAGTGAACCACCAAAGGTTCCAATAGCGGTGCGCGCAGCGCTCAGGACAACGACTTCATTGTTCGACATGCAACGATCTCTCGGTTGTTGGAGCCTTTCCGGTATGCGATCAGGGGCATTCCCGGTAGCGCGAGCAGAATGCCGCGCGTAGCGAATGCTGTGCGTATCACCGTGTTGCGGAATGAGGGTTCCGCCGACTCTGGGGTGGATGTCTGGTCACGGTCAGGCTGAGCCTCAACCGATCGGTCAATTTTACCCGGTTTGGGCGACTTTCGCAGCGTTGGGCTTGCCCAAGAGCTGACGCAGCATGGGCAGCCTGTCGTTGCCCCAGCACACGAATTCGCCGAGGCGGAAGGTGGGCACGCCCCAGGCACCGGCCGCGAACAGGGCCTTACGATTGTCCTCGGCATAGTCCAGTGTGGCGGTATCCAGCAGATTGCGGCGGGCCGCATTCCAGTCGATGCCGCTGCGCTCACAGACCAGCTTCAGGCCTTCGTCTGTGGCCACATCGATCGCTTCACTCCAAATGGCGCGGGCGGCCTGATAGCAGAATTCCAGCTGCTGGGCGGTGTCTATGGCCAACGGAAACACTTGCAGGCAACGCTGTGCACCAGCGCCTATGGGGTCGGCGATATGGCCAAAGGCTATCCCCAGGCGCTGCGCTTCACGATAGACATCGCGCACGATATAAAAGCCTTTGGCCTGGGGGATCTTCATCCCGCGCATGGCCATGGGCAGGACCGGACGGATGCGCAGTGCATGTGGCCAGTCGTGATATTCGTCGCGCAGTTGAGCCACGCTGAGATAGGAGTAGGGGCTGCGGAAGCTGAAAAACACCTCAACGTCGACTTCGCCGGGCGGCTTAGGCAAGGCATAGCGCGCGGTATCGACCGTCAGTAAAGGGTCCTCGTCGGCAAGTGCGTTGTCACTGCGCAGCGCAGCTTGCAAATAGTCCATGCGATCCAGTGCCCAAAACCAGTCGCCCCGGTATTGCCACATTGCCGGCAGGTAATGACCCAGGCGGGCACGGTGTTGATGGTTGGCCTGTATCGCGCTGTCGCATTGCGTATCGCACGGGTCCTCGACAGAGGCTCCGGCAAACAACTGCGCGGCGATCTGTTTCTCAAGTGTCAGCCAGCTGTGCAGATCCTGCTCTACGGCTACGAGTTGGCGGGCGGCGTTTTTGCGCTGCTGCTCATCAGGACGTTGAGCTGCTTGCGGCCAATTCAGACCGTAAGCTGGAGCAATGCGTGCGGCATCCAGCATGGCCATGGCGCGTTGGCTGGCTTCTTCAGGATAGGTTTCTGGCGCGGCCGCAGGTACCACGCGGATGCGCAGCGGGCAGGTCAGGCGCGTGTGATGATGGCGTAGCCACTGGGCGCACAGATGGGAGTGCGGGTCGCCGGCCTCGTAGTACAGCACCAGCTCCGGCTTCTTGCCGAGCAGGCGGGACAGGCCGAAGTGCTCTGCGCGCAGCCGGTTGATGGGGCCGCGACTCGCCGCAACGCGGTCGGTCACCAGGATTTTTAGCTGCGTGCGTAGCGACATGAAGGCATTCAGGCCGAATCAGGTGTAGGCCAACTATGGCGACCTCGCACAGTGCTCGCAAGTTCGTCACGATTCACAAGGAGATACGGCTAAAATAAGGCGTATTCAAGCCATACGAACGCTGATTTGAGCCAGGATCAATTGTCACGCATGGGCTTTGCCCCACACTGGAATGCCACGTTGGCGGCCCAGCCGAATGCTGTGCCCGCACGCATAGCCCGGATTGATCGTTCGCGCGCTGTGGCTTGGTCGGCAACGGATCACGATATTGAGATCGATCTGGCGCTGTATCCGGGAAAGCATGATCTGGCGGTGGGTGACTGGTTGTTGCTCGAGTTTGCCGAGGACGTGGCCATGCCGTTGGAGCGGTTGCCACGGCATGGCTGTATACAGCGCCGTGCCGCCGGTGAACGCGCCGATCAGCAACTGATAGCGGCCAATCTCGACAGCTTGTTCATTGTCAGTTCTTGCAACACGGATTTCAGTCTGGAGCGTCTTGAGCGCTATCTGGCCCTGGCGCTGGATGCCCAGGTCGAGCCGGTTATCGTGTTGACCAAGGCGGATCAGTGCGACAGCCCGCAGGATTATGCCGCGGCGGCATCAGCCTTGCGTGCGGGGTTGTGTGTGGAAACGGTCAATGCCAAGGATGAGGCCTCTGTCGAGCGCCTCAACGCCTGGTGCGGGCCGGGTCAGACGGTGGCGCTTGTGGGCTCATCGGGGGTCGGCAAGTCGACCCTGATCAATGCTTTGTGCGATGAACGGCAGGACACTCAAACGGCGCGCGAGGGCGATGACAAAGGGCGCCACACCACCACGGCGCGCTCACTGCACTGGCTGCGTGGCGGCGGCTTGATTATCGACACCCCCGGTATGCGCGAGCTGCAATTGCCCGCCTGTGCCGATGGGCTTGAAGCACTGTTCGAGGATGTGACCGTGCATCTGGGCCAATGCCGTTTCAATGATTGCGCGCATCAGGGCGAGCCGGGTTGTGCCATTGCCAGCGCAATTGTATCGGGGGAACTGGATGAACGGCGTTGGCACAGCTACAACAAGCTGCAGCGCGAACAGGCCGTGAACGCGCGCAGCATTGCCGATCGTAAAGCCAGCGACAAAACGTTGACGCGCAGCTACAAGCGTTATCAACGTGAAGCACGCGGCAACAAGGGTAAACGCTAGCCCTTCTGGTGCAGCGCTTCACAGCGCGCTTTTAGCGCTGCTGCGTGGCGCTCGAACCCGTCCTGAACCTGTTTGATCGGGGCTGCCCAGGCGAGCCAGCCGGTCAGGGTTTCATCCGTGTGGTAATGGGTCTGGGCGTCACCGTGTGCCGTCAGGATCTGCGGGCGCTGGCCGCGGACCAGATTCCAGTTGTGCAAAAAGCCGGTGAAGGTGTACTGCAAGACCGCCCGTTGAGTGCCGCCATGTGGGTGCGGCGGCTCGAGTCGGGTGATGCGTTCGATCTCCTGACGCTTCCAGCCATTGGCAAACTGAATGTGCAGGGTCAGGTCACTGCCCAGCCTGATCGGTTGATCGGCACATTCCAGGTGTTCGACAAACGGGTTCCATTCGCGATAGCTGTCGATGTCGGTCATGACGGCCCAGACGCGATCGAGCGGGGCGTTGATCAGGATGTCAGTCTGTGCGCTAGGCATGGTTGGCTCCGCGACATGCGTGGTTCTGAGTCATGTGTTCAAGCTGCGTCCATACCGCTTCGCCGAGTTGTGGATCGAGCGCCTGTTGCGCGGCATCCTTGCGCACCATCAGATGCAGATACAGCCCGGTCTGGCCTTCAATGTCGGGCGAGCTGGATAAATATATAGCTGGTCGTGCGGCCTTTTCCGGGCTGGCGAACAGCATACCCATGACGGCCTTGAGCAGCGGTTTGAACGCCCGAGGCGCTTCGCGCGCGATGTTCGAATTGATCGGTCCGGGACACAGAGCGTGGACCGAGACCTCGACCGCGTCTTGCCCATTCAGTCGGCGCGACAGCTCGACCGCGTAATTGGTCATGACCAGCTTGCTGTGGCCGTACTGAGCGATGCTGCCCATGGCGCTGTATGCGACCGGCTGGCCCAGCGTATTGAGATCAATCGGTGTGCCCGAGCGATGGGTTTCCGATGACACAAACACGATACGCGGAATCTTGCCGGCGATTACATTGGGTTCGGCCGCGAAGCGGCTGTTGCGAATGGTACCGTCGTGCAACAGCTGCTGGACCAGCGCCCGATTGCCCAAGGCATGAACGCCAAACATCATCTCGTATCCCTGGCGGGTTTTGAGTGGTTTTTGCGGCACCAGCCCGGCGTTGAGAACCACCCGGTCAAGTTTAAGGTCGCGCTGCTTCAATTCTGCGCAGCACGCGTGGATAGCGTCGATGTCGGCCAGATCAAGTTTAACCATGTCGACCTTGTCGCTGCCGCTGAGTGCTTTGACCTCCGTGCCGGCCTCGGGAATCCCACTGCGACAGGCCATGATCACATGGCCGCCGCGCTTGGCGAGGTCGATGGCGATGGCCTTGCCCAGCCCTGAGTTGGCACCGGTCACCAGGCAGGTCAGGCCGTCGAGGCGATCGCTGTCCCGAATCTCGCCAATCGGCTCTTTGTGGCGAAACAGATCGGCAATGCCATTGAGCGTGGCGAGTACCGGATTGCTGTAGCTGCTGTTGTCATTTGCGCTCATGGGTTCACTCGTGCGGTATGTTGAAACGTTCGCGGTAGCTGGCATAGCTGTTTTCAACCTCGTCACGGCTCAGACCGAACTCCTCCAGCGTGTAGCTGTGTTTGCCGTGCCGATTCTGACGATTGCGCTGGCGCGAGCTGTCCATCGCCTTGCGTGCCTGTTCATCGAGTTCGATGCCGACGAAGTTATAGATGCGTTCAACCTGACTCATCGGGTCTTGCATCAGGTCGTAATAGGACACGTCAATGAAGGCGTCGGGGTTTTGCTGGCGCACATGCCAGGCCGCTTCGACCATATTGGCATTGCGATTAAGCCAGTCGCGGGCGATGCCCGCGGCATCAACCTGATCGGAGAACACCCCGAAGCCATGTGCCAGCATGCTCGAGAAGGACGCGGTGGTGCGTTGCGGATCGCGGTGCGTCTGGATGATGCGCGCGTCAGGAAACACCGCAAGCAGTACGTCCAGATGCTCCAGATGGGCTGGTGTTTTAAGCACCCAGCGTTGACCGGGTCGCTGCCACTGCAGAACCTGCAGCAACAGTTTGAGATAGCGGTAGGAGGGCGCCATGTCTTGCTGGTCCAGCCACGCACTGTAGCTCGGCAGGTTCAACGTGGCGGGCGGTACCTGGCTGCGGAAGCTGTATTCCAGCAGCAGCACATCTTCTTCGGGTGCGGTGGCTTCGACCGGGTGGATGGCGAAAAACTCGGGCGCAAGATACTTCAGGCCCTTTTCCGCAGTACGCGCCTGTTTGATGCGCCAATCGGGCTGCCCTGGCACCTCGTCCGGGTGTGGCATCGGATTGACCGCTTCCCACGAGGCCAGCGCGCGGGTTTGCGGATCGGCGGCGAGCAAACGGTGCAGCATGGTTGTGCCCGTGCGTTGTAGCCCGGCGATGACGATTGGCGGTGCGATCGGCAGTTCGGTGATTTCCGGGTGCTGGGTGATCAGATCCTGAACCCGCAGGCGTGTACTGAGGGTGTCGAGCAGGCGCTTGCGAAATATCCAGCGTCCGAACGGATGCATTTTCGCTTCTTTGATCGCGGAGCTGCACAGTTGCTCCAGAGCCGGCAGAAATTCTTCGTCGCCAAAGTCGCTAAGCCCGGTACGTTTGCGCGCCGCGGCCATCAGGCTGTCTGGATTCAGATTGGCCCGCCAGCCAAGACCGCGGCCGATGCCGTTGAGTATGGCAATCGCGGTTGGGCGGTAGGGGTGGAAAGGTTTGGTCATGGTCGGCTTACGATTCGATAGGGGTTGGACGGGGCCATACACGGCGCTACAGCTCACTGAGCTTGACCACCCGACAGCGTGGTTGCGGATGGTTGTCGGCGCGAATCCAGCGGAAGGTCATGCCGCCGCAGTCATGTCCGACGGTGTTGATCCAGTTGGGCGTGCCCGGATCCTGGTGGGCGACCACGATGCGTACGCTGCCGTCGTCGTTGTAAACCGCCGTGTGCTTGTTGACGTGAATCGTGAAATGGCGGTAATCCAGCGATTCGAACCAGTGGTTGTCGAGCTGGAAATTCCAGCTTTCGCACGGCGGTGGCTCAGCTTCAATCACCAGGGCTTCGTCGGCGGCCAGCTTCCAGTAGCTGTGGTAGTAGATGATGTTGGGGTCGCCGCCGGCTTTGGTCGAGCGCTCGGGGTCGAACATGGGCAGCTGATTGGTGTGCTTCTGGAAATCGCGTGCCCATTTGGCGAACAGCATGGAAGCGCCGGCGACCAGGGTGCTGGCCATGTTCAGTCCGTGGTCTACCGATTGCGCGGTGACCGGGCTGGGGATGCCATCGCCGCTGATGCGTTCAATGGTCAGCTCGGCCGGAATCTCGCGCGAGCGGTCCTTGAAGGTCTGACGCACGATGACCATGGTTGAATCGGGCGCCATCGGCAGCCAGTTGCCGGAGTGCTCGCGTGCGCTGATGATCAGCTCAAAGCTGCCGTCGGCGTTGATCTCAAGATCATCGGCTTCAACATAGCCGGTGGTGGGCATTTCGCCGCCCTGGCCGTAGTGGCCCTTCTGACTGCCGAATCCGAGGTAATGGACGCTGCCACGGGTGCCCGAAATTCGATAATCGAAGGCCCCGCTGATCTGCGCGTTCTGGTAATTGTTGTCCGGGTTATCCGAGCCCATTTTGACTGTTTCATGGGCCAGGCGACGCAATACCGGTGCGTTCGGATCGGCATATTCCATGAACGCTTCCAGCCCCGCGCGGGTCAGACGGCTCAAGTAACGGTATCCTTCCGCCTGATTGAATGAATCCATAGGTGCGCCAGGGAAGACCATGGCGCTGCCAGCAGCCTTGAGGGTGTCGCAGAATTCTTCCCAGGCCTGCCCGCTGACGATCCGTTCAGAGGCGACGTCGAGTTCGGTTTTTCCGCGCAGACGCAGCATGAATAGCCGCAGTTTTTTGAATCCCTGCAAGCACTTAACGATTAAAGCTTTTATGGCGGTCCCCCATTTGGATACCATGTGAGCGAAATAACGTAAGCCATACGGAAATAATGTCAAGCTCCGAAAAGACCAGTTCAAACGGCCCCGCACGCAAACGCGGTCGTCCAGCCCATTTGTCGCGCGAACAGATCGTTGCAGCGGCTTTGCACCTGTTGCGTGAAGCGCCGCACAAGGCCTTGACCATGCAGGCCCTGGCGCGCGAACTGAATGCCGCGCCGATGTCGTTGTACACCCATATCCGCAACCGCGAAGATTTGATGAAAGCGGTGGCCAACGATGTGTTGGGCAGTGTCGAGGTGGAGGTCAGCGACGACTGGCGCGTGACCGTCGCGAACTGGGCCAGGGCACTGCGCGAGACCTTTCTGCAGCATCCGTTTGTCGGGGCATTGATGCAGGATGGTATTGCCACGCCGGCAGCGTGGCTGACAGTGTCCAATCCCTTGCTACAGGCGCTCAAGCAGGCCGGCTTCAGCGGCGAATCGCTGGCCGATACTCAGCGCTGGTTCAGTCGTGTGGTGACCGGCGCAGTGCTCATGGAACTGGTATTGCCCAAGGTGGTACCGGAAGAGGTGATCAGTGTGCAGCGGGCGCTGGAAGCCCTGCCACAGGACAGTCGGGTCACCTGGATGGAAATTCTGCCGGCACTGGGTCATCGCAACGACGAAGAGGTGTTCGAGTACACACTCGAGCGCACTCTGGATGCGCTTGAAGCGCTGCGGGGCGCATTAAAAAAAGACCAATCCGGCGTATAAACAAGATGTTGCAGGCTCCTGTGCGAATGGGCCGAATGGTTGGCGCATCAGTCCAGGCTGATGCTGTGGCGGTCAAAAATGCGCGCAAACCAGCGTATGGTAGTGCTTGCGAGGTTCAACTTCGCCAGTCGGGGGAACGTGGGAGGACGTGAATCCGACTTGACCTATGACATTTCGTTCGAACGACGATACGTGCGCAGGTGACAACGCGGCTGTGCAGCTTGTCGATCAGTTCGGCGCTGGGGAGAGCAGTGCGATGAATGATGTGCTTGCAGTTGATACACAGGGCCGCGGCCTGTACGAAATCACCGACCAACTGGGCCAATGGCTGGAAACATATGGGCAGGAGTGCAACGGGCTGCTCAATGCATTCAGCCGCCACACCAGCGCGTCGTTAATCATCTGTGAAAACGCTGATTCGGATGTGCTGGTTGATCTTGAACGTTATATGGATGATCTGGTTCAGGATGGCGATTCGCGCTTTTTGCACCACGCTGAAGGCCCGGACGACATGCCCGCACATGTACGCAGTGTGCTCACTGCGAGCAGTTTGAGTCTGCCTGTACGCCATGGACGACTGGCGCTGGGCAACTGGCAAGGCGTGTTCTTGTGGGAGCATCGCTACGCGCAGCGCCGTCGCGAAGTGGCCCTGACACTGCTGAGTTCCAGCAGCTAAGGCTATACTCGCGATCATGCGTATGCGTCCATCTATCATTGCACTGCTTGCTGTGGCCTTGTTGGCTCAGGCCAGCTTGCCATTGATACATGCTCAGAACTGGGCGCGTACGCAGAACGACAGCGGCTTGAGTTACGCCTTCTGCGGCAAGGTCTCACCGCTGTTGCTGGCCAAGATGAAGGCGGTGTCGCCGCCCGAGTTGTATGGCCAAAGCACGGCGTCAGCTACTGCGCAGGATTGTCGACTGTGTCTGGTGGTCAGCGCGCTTGGCGCCATGCTGGGCAGTCTTGCTGTGGTTCTGCTGCTGGCCGGGTTTGCCGGCACCCCGCAGTCTGTAACACGCCCAGGTTCGGTATTTACCGTCGCTGTGCGTGGGTTTGACGCGCGCGCACCACCGCGTTTGTTCTTGCTCTGACCTCAGCCTAAAACCGGCACGCTGTCGGTTGTGTATTTCTGGCCGCAGCGATGCTGCGGCTTGTGCAAGGACAAATCATGAAATCCCGTTATCTTGGCCTGCTTGGCGGGCTGGCGCTGGCCGCTGCCAGCAGTCCGGCGCTGGCCTGTTCCACGTGTAAATGTGGTGATCCCACGATCACCTTGCTCGGCGCTGAAAAAGCCTTTTCCGGGCGCTTTCGCTTCGGCTTGGATCTGCTGTGGCGATCAGAAACGCAGGGCGCGGACAGTAACCCGCGGCAGATCACCACCGACGAAAAGCGCGCCGTACTGGGTCTGGCTTACAGCGCCAGTGAACGTCTCAGTTTCGCGCTGCAGATGCCGTATGTGGAAAAAACCATTAGCCGGCGTGATTTTTCGCGTGAAAGCGGCCGCGGTTGGGGCGATGCTGAACTGAGCGCGCGCTACCGTTTGTGGAAGAGTGGCCCGATGAGCGGGCGGCATCTGGCCGGCTTGCAGGCGGGTATTCGTGCGCCCACCGGCGAGCGTGTACGCGACAGTCAGGGCCAGCTTTTGAATATTGACGCACAGCCTGACGCTGGTGCCTGGGCTGGAAAGCTTGGTGGCTGGTATGCCTTTCACCAGTTTCCCTGGTTCACCTCGGTATCGGCCAAGTACTACCTGTTTGGTGATGGTGAGCAGGGCTTTGAGCCCGCCGATGTGTGGGTCGCCAGTGTGTCCACGCAATACGGTCTGACCACGCGTTTTGCCGTCGAAATGGGAGCTGATGCGCGCTATTCGCAGGAAAACCAGTACAGCGGCGAGCGTGACCCGGATTCGGGTGGCGCCCTTGTGGTTGCCCGAGTCGGAATGTCGGCGCGCATCGGCCAGGAACTGGTGACCCGCCTCGCGCTGCAGGTGCCGGCAGTGGACGAGCTCAATGGCGATCAGGAAGAAGATCCGACAATCCAGGTGAGCCTGGCTTACGACTTCTGATAAAACAAAGACCTACGAAACATACCTTATGAAAATTCAAACTTTCGCTCTGGCCATGTGTGGCCTGGCTTTTGTGGCCTGCGATAGCACCAGTGGCAGTATTCATGAAGCGGCTCAGGCTCGCTTTTCGGTCACGGCGGTGGGCGCGGCTCACGATGCACACCATGATGAAGTGGGCGGCGACACGCAGAGCAAGCACAGCTCCAGCTATATCACCTTCCGCAACGCTGAAGGCGTGCGTATCGATCTGCAACTGGGGTTGGTCAATCTGGTGCCGGTAGAAGTCAAAGCCTGCACAAGCGTGGCATCCGTGTTGAAAAGCGTCGGACAGGGGCTGATCGGGGCGGCTTGGGCGCATGCCGGAGAGCATGAAGAGGACGAGGCGACCGATGTGCTGGATGCCCTGACTGACAGCGCCAAATACATCGGTGCATTGCCACTGGAAGTGGGGCGCTACTGCGCTGTGGTGCTGGCGCTGGATCCGCTGGCTGCCGGTGTCAGCAAACATGCCGACAGTGGGCTGGAGCTCAGCGGTCATTCAGTCAATGTGTATCCGTGCTACTTCCACAACACCGCGCAGCTCAGTGACGAAGAATATGCCGCTGGCGGCTATGACACTTCACACAGTTGCGTGCAGTTTCAGGTCGGACATGAAAGCAGCACGCTTGAGCTCGAATTTGATGCGCCCATCACGGTGAGTGCCGAGCGTCACCATTTGACGGTTGAGCTGGCTGCGCATTTCGAAACCTGGTTTGACGGTATCGTGATGGACGATGTGTCCAGCGTGGAGTCGGAGCAGGCCAAGCTGTTGGCCAATATCCGCAATTCCATACACGTCGATAGGCTGACGCTGGAATGAGTGCATGCGGGCCGGCCTGGTGCCGGCCCGCATTTTTGCCGCTAAGGGTCAGGCGCGGCCCATCTGGCGGCCAAATTCCATTTTGGCGATGGACTGGCGGTGGACTTCATCAGGACCGTCAGCCAGACGCAGCACCCGCGCCCAGGCGTAAGCCTGTGCCAGCCCGAAATCTGTGGTCATGCCGCCACCACCGTGGGCCTGTATCGCCCAGTCAATCACCTGACAGGCCATATTCGGCGCCATCACCTTGATCATGGCAATCTCCTGCGCGGCGGCCTTGTTGCCGACCTTGTCCATCATGTCCGCAGCCTTGAGGGTGAGCAGACGGGCCTGATCAATCATGATGCGTGACTCGGCAACGCGCTCGTGCCAAACGCCCTGGCGTGCCACCGGCTTGCCGAATGCGGTTCTCGAGGCCAGTCGAGCACACATCTTTTCCAGGGCCCGTTCGGTCAGGCCGATCAGGCGCATGCAGTGGTGAATGCGACCCGGCCCGAGGCGTCCCTGAGCGATTTCAAAACCACGCCCTTCACCCAACAGCATATTGGAGGCGGGTACGCGTACATCTTTGAAATCAACCTCGGCATGGCCGTGCGGCGCATCATCAAAGCCAAACACCGGCAGGTGACGCATGATGTTGATGCCTTTGGCATCTGCCGGGACCAGGATCATGGATTGCTGGCGATGGCGGCTTTCATTGTCCGGATCGCTTTTGCCCATGAAGATAAACACTTTGCAGCGTGGGTCATTGGCACCTGAAGTCCACCATTTGCGACCGTTTATGACGTATTCATCGCCGTCGCGGACAATTGAGGACTGGATATTGGTGGCGTCGGATGAGGCCACAGCAGGCTCGGTCATGGCGAAGGCAGAGCGGATTTCGCCATTGAGCAGTGGGGTTAGCCAGGTGTCTTTCTGCTCTTGGGTGCCGTAGCGCGCCAGGACCTCCATATTGCCGGTATCCGGCGCGGAGCAGTTGAAGATTTCCGGGGCCCACAATACGCGTCCCATCTGTTCGCACAGTGGCGCGTACTCCAGGTTGGTCAGGCCCGCGCCTTGTTCGAATTCGGGCAGGAACAGGTTCCACAAGTCGGCCTGTTTGGCCTTGGCTTTCATCTCTTCCATGACCTGGGTGGGTTGCCAGCGGTCACCCTCGGCCACTTCGGCTTCGAAGCGGTGTTCGTTGGGGTAGACATGCTCATCCATGAACGCTTTGACGCGTTCGAGCAGGGCCTGGGTTTTGGGGCTGTAATCAAAATTCATGGTGTCTCCGTTTGACAGGCGGTTGTGAGGCCTGGGACAAGCTGCGCTTGCCTTTATGCGCGTGCCTGAATGCTCTCAACAAGCTTCCAGGCCATGTCAGCGCAGGGGTAAGCCATACGCCCAATGGCTTCGGCCTGTTTGTTGGCGGCCGTGCCGTCCTTGACCCGCCCGAGTATCCCGTGGGCAATGCCGGCCAGGCGGAAGAAGTTGTAGGCCATGCAGAAATCCCAAACATCGGGGCCGGGCATGGTGAAACCGGTACGCTGGGCGTAGCGCGCCACGTATTCTTGCTCGGACGGGATGTTCAGAGCGGCCAGATCCTGGCCAAGCAGACCGCGCAGTTTGCCGGCCGGTGGCATGCGCCAGGTCATGCAGTGGTAGGAAAAATCAGCCAGCGGATGACCAAGCGTTGAGAGTTCCCAGTCCAGCACGGCAATGACGCGATTTTCCGTAGGGTGAAAAATCATGTTGTCGAGGCGATAGTCGCCGTGCACGATGCGGGTTTCATCGCCCTCGGGGATGTTCTGCGGCAACCATTCGATCAGTTGGTCCATGGCCGGGATGCGCTCGGCTGGTGAACTCAAATACTGCTTGGACCAGCGGCCAATCTGGCGCGCAAAGTAATTGCCGTTGGGGCCGTAGTCGGCCAGCCCAAGTGCAGCCGGGTCGAGTTTGTGCAGCTCGGCAATCACGCGATTCTTGTCGTCGTAGATCGCGGCGCGGTCATCCGCGCTCAGTTGCGGCAGGGTCGGGTCCCAGAAGATGCGACCCTGAACACAGTCCATGACATAAAACGCCGTGCCGATAACGCTGTCGTCCTCACACAGGCAATAGGTCTTGGCGACCGGCACTTCGGTGTCAGCCAGCGCCGTGATGACCCGATATTCACGATCCACGGCGTGCGCCGACTTGAGCAATTTACCCGGTGGTTTGCGGCGCAGGACATAGTTGCGTGCCGGGGTGATCAGTTTGTAGGTCGGATTGGACTGGCCGCCCTTGAACTGCTCGACCGTCAGAGGGCCGGCGAAATCGTCGATCGCAGTTGCAAGATAGCGCTCCAGGGCCTGTTCATCGAACTGATGGATCTCGCGCACCGGCATGGTGCCACTGAAGTCCTCGCTCATGCCTGGCGCTCCATGGTCACGACCACTTTGCCTGACACTTTGCGGTCCATCAGTGCACGGATTGCTTGCGCCCCACGCTCAAGCGGATAGGTATCGGCGATGTGCGGTTTGATGGTGCCATCGTTGAACCAGCCGATCAGGGTCTTGAGGTCCATCATCAGGTTCATGGGTTCGCGTTTGCCAAAATCACCCCAGAACACACCGACGATGGCACAGCCTTTGAGCAGCGCCAGGTTCAGCGGAATTTTGGGAATCTCACCGTTGGCGAAGCCGACCACCAGATAGCGGCCGCGCCAGGCGATGCTGCGCAGCGCCGGTTCGGCGTAGTCACCCCCGACCGGGTCGTAGATCACGTCGGCGCCCTTGCCATTGGTCAGTTCGCGGATACGTTGCTTGAGATCTTCGTCGTTGTAGTTGATCAGTTCATCGGCGCCATGTTCCTGGCAGACCGCAAGTTTTTCCGCGCTTGAGGCGCAGGCAATGACCCTGGCGCCCAGAGCCTTGCCGATCTCGATTGCAGCCAGGCCCACGCCGCCGGATGCACCCAGTACGCACAGGGTTTCACCCTGTTTGAGGCGGGCGCGATCCTTGAGTGCGTGCAGCGAGGTGCCGTAGGTCATGACAAAGGCGGACGCGGTGACGAAATCCATCTCCGGGACCATCGGGATCACTTGCATGGCTTTGCACACGACTTGCTCGGCGATGCCGCCCCAGCCGGTAAATGTGATCACCCGGTCGCCGGGTTTGACGTTTTTGACCTTGGCACCGACCCGCGCGATTACGCCGGCGGATTCGCCCCCGGGCGCAAACGGCAGCTCCGGTTTGAACTGATACAGATTGCGAATGATCAGGGTGTCCGGGAAGTTGACCGCGGCGGCGTGAACATCGACCACCACTTCGTCATCACCAGGCTCAAGGTCCGGGATGTCTTCGACCACCAGGGTTTCGGGCAGTCCGTGCTGTTTGCAGAGCAGCGCTTTCATGTTGTCTCCGTAGCGTTTGTTATGGGGCAGACCTGGCCCTGGCTAGGCCAGGGAGTTGTGCGGTGTGCGTTCGTCAAGGATATGCCGCAGACGGCCTTCGATCGAGGCTTTGATTTTCTGATGCGGGAATACGTAAAAACGGTTGTCCTTGACCGCGTCCAGGGTGATGCGGGCGACATCCTCGGCGCTCAAGCGCCCACTGGCCACAGCATGGCGCGTCATCGCATCACTGTTTTTGGTCATCGGGTGCGGGTTCTTGGGCGCATCCTGCGGGCGCAATTTTTCCGAATCGGCGATGCCGGTGGGCACAAAAGCAGGGCACAGCAGACTGACACCGACCTGGCTCTTGAGCATGCTCAGTTCGTGGAACAGGCATTCCGACAAGGTCACCACGCCATGTTTGCTGACGCAGTACACACTGCTGCCCGGCACCGACAGATGGCCGGCTGCTGAGGCAGTGTTAACGATATGGCAAGGTTCGCCGGAGTCGATCATGGCCTGGGTGAAGCTGCGCAAGCCGTGCACCACGCCCATCAAATTGACGTCCATGACCCAGCGCCATTCTTCCAGTGTGGCCGTCCACACCGGACCGGTTACCGCAACCCCGGCGTTGTTGAACAGCAGGTGAACATTGCCGAAGCGCGTGCGCGCCGCCTCGGCCAGCTGTTCGACCTGTTCGGGCTTGGCCACATCACAGGTTTGCAGCAAGACTTCGGTGTTTGCAGGGAGCAGGGCGGTGGTGGCCTCAAGTCCTTCATGTTTGAGGTCGGCCAGCACCAGGTTCATGCCTTCGGCAGCGCAGGCCAGGGCGAACTCACGTCCGAAGCCGCTGCCAGCGCCGGTGATGACCGTGGTTTTTCCATTCAGATCTTGCATCGACAGTTACCGGTAGGTGATCAGGGATTCGCCGGGCAGGCGCTCGAAATGGGCATGACTGTTCAGGGCGCTGAGCGTGACATGGCCAGGCTGGAACAGAATCTTGGTGGTGGAAGCATTGACGATGGTGCTGTTGAGCTTGGCCGCTTCGCTGTCTGGCAATTTGAGCAGATGTTGCGTGATCGCACTGATCGGGCCGCCCGACGTGAACACCGCAATGTGCTGGGAGCGCGCCGCGCCATCCATCAGGATGTCGAGCCCGCGGATACAGCGTTGGCGAAACGCGGCCCAGGGTTCGTCATAATCATCATCGTGCTGGCCGCTGATCCAGCGCGCAAAGGCGGCACTGAAAATGCGCTGAAACTCTTTGCGCGGATCGGGATGTTCGGCGAACAGGGCTTTGACCCATTGTGGATCAGCAAACCCGGGTTCCTGACGGTGCAGCATCTGCACATGATCGTATTCGTTGAATTCGCTCAGCGTTTCCCACGCATTGTCAGGATGCAGTTCGGGCGTGAGGGTTTCGCAGCAGGCCTGGGCGGTTTGTTTGTGCCGGGCCAGTGCGCCAGTGACGATACGGTCCAGGCGGGTCTGGCACTGGCTGAACCATTGGCCCAGTTCACGCCCCTGGCGGAAGCCCAGTTCGGAAAGCTGGTCGTAATTGGCCTTGCCGAATGAGGCCTGGCCGTGACGTATGAGGGTAATCGTGCCCATGTTTCAATCTTTAATAGTTGTGTGAAACCGAACGCTGTTGTCGCCCATGACAGTCTCCATGCCGCGAGCGCGCTGCTGGTGGCATCCCAGCAAAGTCCTAAGCCTAGCGCCACTGATGAATAACAGCTAATGATGTTTGTGTATGCCTATACATGCACCATGTTCATGGATTGGTGCTCGGAATTTGTCGCGCAATGCTTAAGAATAGGCGCCCTGAGATGAACCTGAACCCACACCGAGGAGAACACACAATGACAATTCGATATGACGGCCAGGTGGCCATAGTGACCGGCGCCGGCAATGGCCTTGGGCGCTCGCATGCGCTGGCTTTGGCAGCACGTGGTGCCAAGGTGGTGGTCAATGATCTGGGTGGTGCCCGGGATGGAACGGGAGCGTCTTCAGCCGCCGCACAGGCCGTGGTTGAGGAGATCAAGGCGGCGGGTGGCGAGGCCATGGCCAATGGTGCAGATGTGACCAATTATGCGCAGGTCGAAGCCATGGTGAATGAGGCCAAAGCGGCCTGGGGGCGGGTCGACATTCTGGTCAACAATGCCGGCATCCTGCGCGACAAAACCTTTATCAAAGGCTCGCTGGAGGACTTTCGAGTGGTCCTGGAAGTGCATCTGATGGGTTCCATCAATTGCACCAAAGCCGTGTGGGAAACCATGCGCGAGCAGCAGTACGGCCGTATCGTGATGACCACCTCCAGCTCCGGTTTGTACGGCAACTTTGGCCAGACCAACTACGGCACCGCAAAAATGGGCGTGGTTGGCGCCATGAACACGCTCAAACTGGAAGGCGACAAGTACAACGTGCGTATCAATGCCCTGGCACCGACCGCGGCCACACGCATGACCGAAGAACTGTTCCCCAAAGATCAGCTGGAACTGATGGGGCCGGAGCAGGTTACGCCGGGGGTATTGTTCCTGTGCGGCGAGCAGGCGCCCAATGGTGAAATCTTGTGCGCGGGCGCAGGTTGCTTTGCGCGTACGCGCATTGTGGAAACGCAAGGTGTTTTCCTGGGTTCCAATGCTTCACCTGAAGCGGTGGCCGAAGCCTGGGACGGCGCCATTTCTGATGAAACCGGTGCGCGAGCGCTGCGTCAGGGCGGGGAACAGCCGGCCAAGTTCGGGCAGATGGTTGCCGCAGCTTTCAAAGCCTGATTGGCAGGCGCCGCGCATCGTTGCGCGGCGTCATCGGGCAGGCGTCAGGCCATGGCTTCGCGTCGGTGGCGCTCGTCGATTTGATCATTGAGGGTGCACCAGTCGTAGATCACGCCAATCAAAAGCAGGCCGCCTGTGAACAGATACAGGATGCCGGTGATCCATTTGCCCTGGTAAAAGCGGTGGATGCCAAAAATGCCGAGAAAGGTCAGCAGTATCCAGGCCAGGTTGTAATCGATTGGGCCTTCCAGATAGCGCCGGTCGGCGGCCCGGTCCATGCCCGGGATCAGGAACAGATCGATGATCCAGCCAATGAACAGCAGGCCCAGGGTACAAAACCAGATGATGCCGGTGACGGGGCGCCCGTAGTAGAAGCGGTGCGCGCCCATGAAGCCGAATATCCAGAGTATGTAACCGATGACCATGCTGTGGCTGTTTTGCTCATTGTTCATGGGTGGACTCCGTGTGGGTGATGGCGCTCTCCATCCAGGCGGCACTGAGCAGGCTGGTCAGACAGAAGCCAAGAAACATGAAAAAGCCGAGCTCCAATGAGGTGCCGTTGGTGGTCAACACGTCGACCTGCTGGGTGGCGTCGGCAAAGCCGCTAAGCTGGCTGGCGATGATGCCGTCAAAGCCGATATAGGCCATGAAAATGGCCACCACCATGACATTGGCCATCGACCATTTACCGGACTTCAATGCAAAGAAACGCACCACGGAATTGTTGCGCAGGCGTGGCTTGCCATACAGCCAGAGTACCGACGAGGCCAGCTTGGACAGCGGGAACAGCACGCTGAAGGTCATGATCAGAATGCCCACGGCCATCATGTCGTAAGCCCCGGTGGCGGTCAGCACCTCGACCATGTCGAGCACGCTTTTGCTCTGGAAATACAGCACCTGATTGGCGAACACCACAGGCTCACCCAGGAGCACAAAACGCAGCTCGGAAATGCGTGCTTCGACCTCCATCATTGGGGTCAATACGCCGCACAGCATCAACACCGTGGCGCCGGCAGCCAGCGCGACGAAGCGCCCGCGAGTGGGGCGTGCAGATTCCAAACGCAGGATCAAGAACAGGCCGATCATCAGGGCGAGAATGCCCCATGCGTAGAGTTTGGCCAGCTCTTGATGATTGTGAATGCGGGCTTCTATCAGTGCCCGGCAGAACATCCATTCACGACACTGGTAGCGTTCCTCAATCATCTCGATGCGGCTTAAGTCGAGTGGTGAGAACGTGCGTTTGGACAGATCCGAGAGCACTTCGCGCAGGAACATATTGAGTTCGGTACGCGCTTCGGGCTCTTCAAGTTCGGCCAGTATTCGGTCGGCGTATTCGGGGATCGCGGTCTTGATGTCGTCGACATCAATGAAAACGTTTTGTACCCCTTGCTTGATCTGGCCGCGCACCCGCTGCCACCAGCTTTGTCCCGACAGGTTCTGCTTGCGCATGTAGTTGTCGACTTCGGTGATCAGGGTGTCGAGCATGCGGCTCAGGCTGCGTTTGATCGCGGCGCGGTTGTCCTCGCCCAGATCAAATTCGCGGATTTTCTTTTCCAGGATGTAGGTGACGTGCTCAACCCACACATTGGCGTTGAGCAGGCCGTAGCGCACGTCATCCATCTCGGCCAGATCAATACTCATGGCTTGTTGCTCGTCCAGCAACTGTATGAGTTGGTAGGACAAGTAGCCCATCGCTCCGAGGATGGCCACAATGAAAAACGATCGTAAATTACGTATCACGTCAGGAAGGCTGTTCGCTCGCGGCGCCGATATCGGCTAATGATGGTTATGGAAACGCAGCATGGCTCAAGCGTAACCGAAAGTTGGCCAAAGTGTTCTGGCAGAATCGGTGACAATCCATGCCGAATTAAAGTCATCAAAGACAGGAGACACCATGCTCAAGCGACGTGAAATCGACTTCCAGGTATTCGAAATGCTGGATGCCGAGCGACTGTGTGCGCACCCAGCCTATCTGTCACAAGATCGCGAGACCATTGATGCGATTCTCGACAGCGCTCAGCGTGTTGCCGATGAAACCTTTGCCACTCACGTGGCCGTGGCGGATGCCGAGGAGCCGCAGTTCGTCGATGGTCGTGTGCACATGCGCCCCGAGGTACAAAGCGCGCTCAAGGCGTTCGTCGAAGGCGGGTTTATGGGCACCAGCTTCAAGGAGGATGTGGGCGGCTTGCAGTTGCCTTATGTGATTTCACAGGTCATCAACTGGATTTTCTCGGACGCCAATGTGGGCACGGCCGGTTACCCGTTTCTGACCATGGCTGCAGCCAATCTGATTCAGGCGCATGGCAGCGAAGAGCAGAAGCAGCGTTTCATGCAGCCGATGATTGATGGTCGCTGGTTCGGCACCATGTGTTTGTCAGAGCCGCAGGCCGGGTCGTCGCTGGGAGATATTCGTACCCGCGCGGAACCGACCGGTGACGGTGACTACCTCATCAGTGGCACCAAAATGTGGATTTCCGGGGGTGAACACGAATTGTCGGAAAACATAGTCCATCTGGTGCTGGCCAAAGTGCCTGGTGAACCAGCCGGAACGCGTGGTATTTCTCTGTTCATCGTGCCGAAGTATCGCCTCAATGAAGCCGGTGAACCGGGCCCGCGCAACGATGTGAATCTGGCCGGACTGAATCACAAGATGGGCTATCGTGGGACCGTCAACACCTTGCTCAATTTCGGTGAGAACGGTGACTGCCGGGGCTACCTGATTGGTGAGCTGAACAAGGGCCTGGCGGCCATGTTCCATATGATGAATGAGGCCAGGATCGGGGTTGGCCTCAATTCGGCGGTGCTGGCGTACAGTGGTTATCAGCATTCGCTGGACTACGCGCGCAATCGCCCGCAGGGTCGCTCGGCCGATCAGCGGGACCCGAATTCGCCGCAGAGCATGATCATCAAGCATGCCGATGTGCGGCACATGCTGATGCGTCAGAAAGTCTATGCCGAAGGTGCGCTGTCGTTGTGCCTGTACGGTGCCGGCCTGGTTGATCGCAAGCATCTGGCGGACAACCCGGAGCAGGCGGACGAACTGGAGCGTGAGCTGTCGATTCTGACGCCGCTGATCAAAGCCTGGTCATCGCATTATGGCCTCAAGGCCAACTACTGGGGTTTGCAAATCCTGGGCGGCTACGGCTACACCCGCGATTACCCGCTGGAGCGCATCTACCGCGACAACCGCCTCAACCCGATTCATGAAGGCACCAATGGCATTCAGTCGATTGATCTGCTGGGACGAAAGGTACTGCAGAATCAGGGGGCTGCCTTCCGTCTGCTGATGGCGCGTGTCGGTGAAACGGTCAGCGCGTGCACCGGGCATGCGGATCTGGGCGACTTCGCCTCGCAGTTGCATCAGGCTCAGGTGCGGGTGATTGAAGTGACAACAGCTTTGGGCAAGGTTGCCTCAGAAGGTGAAATCGGTCGCCTGCTGGCCAACTCCTGGACCTATCTGGACATGATTGGTCATCTGGTTGTGGCCTGGATGTGGCTGCGTCAAGCGGTCGTGGCCAAAGTGGCTCTGCAGAACAGCGATAACGATCAAGCCTACTATGAGGGCAAGCTGCAGGCGTGCGCCTATTTCTACCGCTGGGAACTGCCTCAGGTGTTGATGCAGGCCGAGCAATTACTGGGCCTGGATGACAGCGTTGTCAGC
Source organism: Oceanococcus sp. (assembly GCA_041619315.1). GTDB lineage: Bacteria > Pseudomonadota > Gammaproteobacteria > Nevskiales > Oceanococcaceae > Oceanococcus. The sequence continues at coordinate 25,164 of JBFKEC010000003.1, forward strand.
CTGCACGATGATCACTTCTGAGGGCGCCGCAGGCTAAGCGACGCCCACGTGCTTGGTCATCGCGATGCGATTGCCACGGGCATTCCAGTGCACTTCATCCATGGCGAAACGGATCATGCTGATGCCCCGGCCGCTGGCGCGTAGCAAAGCGTCTTCTTCACGCGGGTCTGGCAATTGCGCCGGATCAAAACCGGGGCCGTCGTCTTCGACGGTCACGGTCACACTTTGCGGATCGCATAGGGCCTCAATGCGGATCGTGCGCTGAACATATTCGTGCTGTTCCAGGCGCTGGTTGATCAGCGCCTCGTAGGCATCCCATTGGCCTTCATCGCGAAGCCTGGAGGTGATCTCGAGATTGCCGTGAATCAGAGCGTTCTGCAGCGCTTCATTCAACGCTGTGTTGAAACGCCCCTGGGCATCGTCAGCCAGGCAGGCGGCGATTGCCTGCGTCAGGTACAGGCTGATCAAGTTGAGCAGATTGCGCACGCTGGGCAGGGTGATCTGGTAGCGGCCGGCATCGAAGCGCAGGGTGATGGGGCTGTGTTCCTGGCCCGATATACGCGCAGCGCTTAGCTGTGCGACAAGCTCGCGGAGCGCGTCTTCATGTTCGTTGCCACAGCCTATGATTGTGAGATCTACGGTGTTGCAGTTGGCGTATTCGCCATCGATACAGACCGTATGGCCTGAGAGGCGAAAAGCGTTCATCAGGCGACAAACCAATCCTGGTTCACCGCCAACGATGTTTATGTTCATCGGGCCCTTGTGTCTAGCTGACGAGGCTGTTCTCGGGAAAGGCTTCAAGCCGTTCGGCAAGTGTACCGCTATTCACGATTTCGGCCCATTCGTCAGCCATGCGGCGGCACTCCGCGGTGGCCACGGCCCAGTCGGCGAGCAAGCGATCGAGGTCGCTATAGCGTTCAAAGTCGCGCCGGTCAGGAATCTTGCCGTTGGGTAGGCGGGCCAGCATTTCGGCCGACGGGGCAATCATCAATACCCGATCCAGGTGATGGGCATGAGGCTTGCGCCACGGCAGGAACTTGTCCAGCCAGCCCGGCACGATGCGGGTCGAGAAGTGGGGGAATAGCACCAGGCCGTTATCCAGCCCGTAATCCAGATCCATGTGGTAGTCGATCAGGCCGCCGTCGCGATACATGCCGGGTGGGGCATCGGGGATGTCCACTTCACCCTGCATCAGCATGGGAATCGACGCGCTGGCGCGCAGTGCCGGCTTGAGATTTTCGGCGGTCAGGGCAATTTCATGGCTGACGAAGGCATCACGAAACGGCAAAAACGGCGCATGTCCATCCGGGTGACGAAACACCACTCGTTCCATGTGATTGGCTAAGCGTGCGCGGCCACGCAGGTTGCTAACTGCAATGGCTGCAAGTCCGGCTTTGAGCTGCCGCGGGGTCTCATGCGCGGCCTTGCCCAGGCAGCGCGCAGTGATGATGTTGGGGCGCAGATAGCGGTGTTGCAGCAATTGCCCGATATGGGCGTCGGGCAACAGGACGTCGAGCAAGTTCTGACACACCGCGCTGATTTCCGCCGCATCCGGTTTGTCACTGTAGCGTTGCTGCAAATAGGCCGTCTCGAATCGCTCGAATGCGGCAACCGGATCATCCTGCGCCGCAGCGGCAAAGCGCCAGCTGGATATGGATGAGCCGACAGTGAACAACGGTTGCGTGCGCTGGGCAAAAAACTCGCCAAACAGATAACGGTCCAGAGCCGCCAGGGCCAGCCATTTGGGGCCGCCTGCCGCGCCTGCCATGACGGCAAACTGGTCGGGGTTCAGTCCATCCTGCTCGATGATGCGTTTTGCTGTCGCACCGGCACGTATCACCAGGGCACTCATGGTTCCTCCACGGGAATATTATCGAGCAAGGTAGAAAGGGCTTTGAGTACGCGCTTCCAGTCGTCAGGGGATTCCAGACGCAGGGAGGCGAAACGCTGATGATGCTGATAGGCCATGCCGAGATGAATCATGCCTGCGCTGAGCACTGAAAGCATCGGTTTGAGTTGACTGTGTACCGGTTTGTCATTGTGCGCGAGGGATTCACTGATCTGATTGGCGAATTGCCCAAGAGCATTTTCCATCACCCTTGTCAGGGTTGGGTTGCCGGACATTTCCCAGGCCAGAATCGCCATGGTTTCGGGGCGTTTACCCAGCGCTGCAGCAAAATTGAACATCACCCGTTTGATCCGTTCGCGCAGTTCCAGCTGAAAAAACTGATCATCCGGCAGGTCGATGATTTCCGCCCGAGTGGGCCAGAAGTCTTCACTGGTAACAAACGCATTGAGCAGGCCTTCAAGATCGCCGAAATAGCGATAGATCAGAACTTTTGCAACGCCGGTTTCGTTGGCGATGCGGTTGATCCCAAGCGCGGAGAACCCTTCATCAACAAGCAGCCGTTCCACTGTGCGCAGTATGCGCCGCTTGGTTTGCTCTTTGTTTTTTTTTGGGCTCTGCATGAACGCATGTTACCGCTGGTTACCAAGTGTTAACAACGGCTTGCAGGCAGCCCCATATGGGGTATGATCCGGCCGAAGATACCGCTCGGTAACTTGCGCCGAGTGCCTACACATTCCAACGATCTCTTGCCCATGAGTTACAACACCCTGCTGGTTGAAAACACCGACGCTGTCTGCACGATCACCCTGAATCGTCCCGACAGCCTCAATGCCTTGTCGCTGGAGCTGTTGCGCGAACTGCGTGAGGCCCTGGCCAGCGCAGGCAAAGACGAGAACTGCCGCTGTGTGGTTTTGACCGGTGCGGGGCGCGGATTTACCTCGGGCGCGGATCTCAAAGATTCGCTGGGTGGGCTCAAGCCTGGCCAGCGGCCTGATCTTGGTGAGCCCTTGCACACCACATATCACCCAGTGCTGCGCGAAATTCGCCATATTCAGAAGCCGGTGATTGCCGCGATCAATGGTGTGGCGGCTGGGGCTGGCTTGAATATCGCTTTGGCGTGCGACGTGGTGGTTGCGGCGCGTTCGGCCAAATTGATTCAGGCATTTGTCCGTATTGGTCTGATTCCTGATGCAGGTGGTACCTGGAGTGTGCCGCGCTTGATCGGGCGGGCCAGGGCGACGCGTTGGTTGATGAGTGGCGATGCACTGGATGCACAAACCGCATTGGATTGGGGGCTGATTACCGATGTGTTTGACGACGACGCGTTGCTTGATCGCACTCATGAACTGGCCCGCCGCATGGCGGCTCAACCGACCCGCGCACTGGCCGCTATCAAACAGTTGATGGACAGCACTCTGGACCTCGATCTTGAAGGTCAGATTGCGCGCGAAGCCCGTTTGCAGACCGACATTGGCTACTCCGATGATGCTCTGGAAGGCATCAGTGCGTTCCTGCAAAAGCGCGAAGCACGGTTTAAGGGTAAATAAAGCCGGCGGCGAGTTTGACTGCTGCAGTGCGGTGGTGTGGGCGTGTTGTTCGAGTTTTTACGTGTTCGATGCGACCATGGGGTGACCTTGCCCTGAGCGCCTGGAAATCAGCATGGATCTGTCGCCTCTGCATGCCTGGATAGAGCAGCACCAACAGCTGGCCATCTGGCTGGTCCCGCTGTTCGCATTTCTGGAAACCTGTGTCGGGATCGGCATCTTTGTGTCCAGTCTGTTTCTGGTCAGTATTTGTACTGTGCTGTACGTCAATGGCTGGCTGTCGCTGCCGGCCATGGCGATCCTGGCCTTGTCAGGCTCCAGCCTCGGCGATCATGTCGGTTTCTATTTCGGACGGTGGGCGGGCGACAGCCTGCACGCTTCGCGCCCGGTTCAGCGGCATGCCGAAAAATGGGCACGGGCCGAGGCGTTTGTCCGGCGCTATGGGGTATACGCAATACTCATTGGGCGTTTTTTGCCAGCGATCCGCAGCATCATTCCGGCGATGGTCGGGGTTAGCGGTTTCAATCGTGTGCGCTACAGCATGATTGATCTGAGCGCGTGCTCGCTGTGGGCGCTTGGCCTGGTGGCCATTATCAAGGCCAGCCAACGCGTATTTTCAGGCTGAAGCGTGCCCGGGGTGGGCGGCATCATGCGCTAAATCAGGGATTACCTGGGTGCTGGAAAGTTGTGTTGCCAGTAGCCCACATCCAGCCATTGGCCGAACTTGAGGCCGACCGATGGGAAATGGGCAACCTTTCGAAATCCAAGGCTTTCGTGCAGTGCTACGCTGGCCGCGTTGGGCAGGGTGATACCAGCGATCACAGCGTGCATGCCGTTTTCCTGCAAAGCATCAAGCAACGCCTGGTAGAGCAGGCTTCCGATGCCTTGTCCAGCGACTTTGCGATCAAGGTAAATGGCGCTTTCCACCGAATATCGGTAGGCAGTGCGGGTTCGCCAGCGGTCGGCATAGGCATAACCCAGAACCTGTCCATCGACCTCGCTGATCAACCACGGTAGGCCACGTTCGCTGACCGTGATCATACGCTCGCGGATATCGCTGGCCTCAACCGGGATCTCTTCAAAGGTGATAACGCTATCGAGGATGTACGGGTTGTAGATCGCAGCAATGGCCGCAGCATCATCTGGGGTCGCAAGGCGGATGACAGGGCGAAGCATGGCAAAGGTTCCGGGACGCGCAACGACAGCGCGGGCTCAGGATGACATAGTGGATTGCAGATCGCAGCCAGCCTGTGACTGGGCCAAGCGCGCTATGCTTGGCGTGATGGAAAGTTTTATGCAAAGACCTCGTTCTGGCCGCGACAGGGAACTTGCATGGGCAGCCATTCGTCCTAGCAACTAGACAGTTACGAGATACAACGTGAAACAAACCTTACAAACGACCGTCGTCGCGCTACTGGCAAGCTTGCTGGTGGCGTGTGCCACTGCCACCCCGTATCAGGCGATGCAGCGTGGTGAGGGATACAGCGATCAGAAACTGGAATCCAATCGCTACCGCATCCGTTTTGCTGGCAATCGACTGACCGACAAGGACACGGTGCAAAACTATCTATTGTTTCGCGCCGCCGAACTGACCCTTGATAATGGGCACGATTACTTCGTGACGGTGAATCTGGAAACCGACAGTGAAACCACCCAGCAGCAAAGCTTCAGCTTTGGCACGGGTTTTGGTCACTGGTACTGGCACCCCTTTGGCGGTGTCGGTGTCACGACCACCACGGCCTCAACCGAGTATGTTGCAGAGGCGCACATCATGACGTTCAAGGGCGACAAGCCGTCCAGTGATCTGAATGCCTTTGATGCCCGTGAAGTGGTTCGCAATCTGCAGACCCAGATTGTCCGGCCCGAGAAAAAATAGAAACTGGTGCGCCCTGCAGGATTCGAACCTGCGACCGTCGGCTTAGAAGGCCGATGCTCTATCCAGCTGAGCTAAGGGCGCGAGCGCGCATATTGTAGAGGAGCACGGCGCCTGCGTCGTGCTTTGTTGCTGAGTTGTGGTTATAAGAATTGGCTGGGAAGGCCTCTCGACAAGGCAGCCAGGCGGCTACAGCCGTTCTATAACCGGTTTGAGTTCACCCCAAGCTTGATTGAGGCGTTTTTCTGAGACTTTCTGGCGTGTTTTGAGGGTTTGAGCAAACACTGATACGCGGTATTCCTCGATCAGCCAGCGATAGGCAACAAGCCCCTGGGGAGCAGGCTGGCGGCGCTGTGCGCAGCGCGCCAAAGCCGATTTGGCGCGTTGCCAATGTGGCTCAATCAGCGACAGGCGCTGTAGATCATCGGCCGGTTGATGGCGCCAGCGCTCGGCGCGCAGGCACAAGGCCTGTACATAACGTGGCAGATCGGTCAGATCTGGTGTGCGTTCCAGCCATCCCGGGCTAAGCAGCCAGATTAACTGATCGTGCATATCGCGCCCTGAGGGGTCGGATTGCGCGGGTTTTTTGCACGCGACCCACACGGCCCAGGCATCCGCCAGACGCCCGATAGCCTGCCAATGGCGCTGCATGCAGGTGGCCAGCGCTTGGGTCTGATCAAGACAGGCCTGAAAGTCCGCATGACTGAGCACCTGCTCATCAAGCTGGCTGTCGCTGACGCAGCGTGCCGCCAGTGAGCTGAGCAGATCGCCGTGACGGCGCGTCGCGGCAAGTTGGTCGATGAGATGTTGTTCGGCGACGTCAGCAGCGGGCAGGGCCGACATGCGTAACACAGTCGCCTGGCGGTTGGGCAAGCTCTTAAGCCGCTGTTGCAGGTTCTTGTGCTGGCTCAGCAACAGCAGGCGCAACAGCCCTTCGCGGTGGTTGCGGCGGGCATCTTCGGCCTCGTCATATAACTGTACAGCCACGCTGTTGTCTTGATCGCTCAAGCGTGGATAGGCGTGCAGGCCGCCGGCAACGGCCACGCTTAGTGGCAACGTCTCGGGCAGCGGAGCATCCCAGCGGGTGATGTCTTTTATTGACCAGCGATCATCGTGGCGTGCTTTGAATGCGGTTTTGGCCTTGTCGCCCAACGTCTTGCGCAAGGCTTGCAGATCCCGTCCGGCCGCCAGCTGGCCGCCGTGATCATTGCGCAGGCGTATGCGCATGCACAGACGCGCAGGCAACTCGATTGCACGCAAATCGTGTTCATTGGGGCTGGGCTCACCGCACAGTCGCTGAAGCTGGCGGGCCAGCGCCACATAAAGATCGCCTTGTGCAAAGGGCATATTGGCGACGCAGGTTTCAACGCTTTGCGAGGCCGGCACGAATTTGCGTCGCTGGGCTTTGGGCAAGCCCTTGATCAGATGTTCAATTTTGTCACTGAGCAGGCCTGGCACCAGCCAATCCAGGCGCTGTGCATCGAGTTGATTGAGGTGGGCAACAGGCACATCCAGATTGACCCCATCGTCATCATTGCCGGGGGCGAACATGTACTGCAGCTTGAAGGACTGGCCATTCAGCTCAAGGTGGCTGGGAAACGCGTCAGCCTGGGCACCCAGTTCACTGGCACGCAGGTCGGCTTCGTCCATGCGCAGTGCGCGATCGAGATCGTCGTCGAGCCGATTGATGAGTTCCTGGCGGTTCGCAATGTCGGGTGACAGGCGGCTGTCGTACCAAGCCAGTACTTCCTCGTCATTGCGCAGGATGCCGCGCCGGCGCAATTTGTTTTCTTCAGCTTGCAGGCGTTTGGCCAGGCTCAGATTGGCTTTGAGAAAGCCGGGCGCGTCGCGCTGCCCCCACTGACCCTCGATCAGGGCGTGCTGGATGAACAGCTGGCGGGCGTGGGCGCGATCGTGCTGCACGTAGGGCACCCGCCGGTCAGCCGTCAGTATCAGGCCAAACAGGCTGACCTGTTCACGTGCGATCACTTCGCCGCGTTGTTTGTCCCACTGCGGATCCAGGGCCTGCTTTTGTATCAGGTGGGCCGCGGCTTTTTCGATCCATTCGGGCTGAACCTGTGCCACGGTGCGGGCATAAACCCGACTTGTACTGACGATTTCGGCCGCCGCCATCCAGGC
>JBFKEC010000004.1:0-30607 GCA_041619315.1 Oceanococcus sp.
CGCTTCACGACCCATCTCCTGCAGCATCTGGCGGGAAATGCGGTTGAGCTTGTTGATGGTCTCGATCATGTGCACCGGAATACGGATGGTCCGGGCCTGATCGGCAATTGAGCGGGTGATCGCCTGACGAATCCACCAGGTCGCGTAGGTGGAGAACTTGAAGCCACGGCGGAACTCGAATTTGTCGACCGCCTTCATCAAACCGATGTTGCCTTCCTGGATCAGGTCGAGGAACTGCAGGCCACGGTTGGTGTACTTCTTGGCAATCGAGATCACCAGGCGCAGGTTGGCCTCGACCATTTCTTTCTTGGCCCGACGTGCCTTGGCTTCACCGATCGACATGCGACGGTGAATTTCTTTGATCTCGGTGGTCGGCAACAGCGTGTCGCTTTCAACCTGCAGCATCCGGCCCTGCAGTTCGAGCAGTTCTTCCTGGTGCTGACCGATGCGCGAGGAGTACTTGCGCTTGGCGCGGATCAATTTTTCGATCCAGGCCGCATTGGTCGCATTTTTGGGGAATTGCTTGATGAAGTCGGTGCGCGCCATACCGGCATCACGCACGATGATGCGCATCATGTCGCGTTCGATCTCACGGATCGAGGCCACCTGAGTACGAATGTTGTCGGTGATTTCGTCGGTCAGCTTCGGCGGCAGCTTGAGGCTCATGAACACAGGGATCAACGCGGCCTGTGCGGCTTTGGTTTCCTTGTGCTGGTAGCCTTTTTTCTCGAGCTTTTCCATGAAAGCGTCGAACAGCTTCTGCAGTTTGGTGAAGGCCTCTTCAACTTCTTCCGGATCAGGGCCGGTGTCTGCTGGCGGTTCGGCGTCTTCACCCGCGTTCTGGGCTTCTTCCGCTGCAGCCAGCGCGGCGGCTGAGCCAGGGCCGGTCAACGGATCGCCAGTTTCCGGGTCGACAAAGCCCAGGAGCAGGTCGCTCAAGCGCCGCTCACCTTCCTGGTAGGTGGCATAGTGCTCAAGCAGGATCGCGACCGTTTCAGGGTGCGCGGTCAGCGCCTGCATGGCTTCGGCCAGACCTTCCTCAATGCGCTTGGCAATGCGGATTTCGCCTTCCCGGTCGAGCAACTCAACGCTACCCATTTCACGCATGTACATGCGTACAGGGTCGGTGGTGCGGCCGAACTCGGCGTCGAGAGCAGCCAGCGTGGCCACAGCTTCTTCGGTTTCTTCGTCGTCGTCGTCGATGTCCGCGGCTGCGGTATCGGACAGGAGCATTTCTTCCTCATCCGGTGCCACTTCGTGCACCTGGATGCCGAGGTTGTTGAGCTGCGAGATGATTTCTTCGATCTGTTCCGGGTCGACAAAATCGTCCGGCAAGTGGTCGTTAACCTCGGCGTACGTGAGGTAGCCGCGTTCCTTGCCTTGGGCAATCAGAAGCTTAAGCTTTGATTGTTTTTCTACACTCATGGAGTCTGGGATTCCCGCTGGGAGGGCGGCGCTGAGCAGGCAGCGCGCGCACTGAGGCAAAATAAAACTACAATTATACCAAAAGTGGCCATTTCATCCCACTTTCGCGGCGCATTCCTGACTCTTGCGCCGGCATTTTGCTATGGCTGTCCATCGTCTTACTCAGATGGCTTTTCGCGTTGTTGGTTCAGGCTTTTTAATCGGGCTTTGCCACTTTCGCTCAGGCGACCATGACGTGCATCATCAAGCAATTGTTCCAATTCGCTCTTGCGCGATTCCCGCCGCAACTTTTCACAGGTCGCAACGAACTCGGCAATTCCGGCGTTTTCGTCGATTTCAGTGTCGACCAGCGACAGGCGCTCGAGGATTTCCTGTTCCGGTCGTCCGCTGTAGCTGTTGATCAGGGCCGCACAGTGCATGTGGGGGTGTTCGTGCAGGCGATCAAGCAACTCGCTGAGCAGTGGAGTGCCGGCCACGCTGCTGACGGCCAGGCCCTCGACATCGCTGAAGGCTTCGGCGCAGCGGGGGTAGGTCAGCAGCAAGGCGATTGCTCGACGGATCGGAGTCATGCGTTGCGGGGCCTGAATCTGGCGCCGCTGAACGCTGCGTTCGGGCGTCGGGCCGAGCAATTCGCTCACCGCTTGCTGATTGAGTCCTGCGCGCTGTTCCAAGCTCTGCATCATCAGCGCCCGAAAGGCCGGTGCATCTATCGGCGAGAGAACTTTGCGGGCGTTGTTGAGCAGGGCTGCGCGGCCCTCTGCGCTGCTCAGGTCAAGGCCGGCTTCAAGGCGCTCAAGCAGGCGCTGGGAAAGCGGCATGGCCTTGTCCAGGCGCTGCTGGAAGCCCTGTGCGCCTTCGCTGTGTAGCAGGCTGTCCGGATCTTCACCGTCCGGGAGGAACAGAAAGCGGATGTCCATGCCGTCGCTGAGCGCGGACATGCAGACGTCCAGTGCGCGATCCGCGGCGCGCAACCCAGCGGCATCGCCATCAAAGCAGAACACGATGCGTGAACTCTGGCGGCTGAGCAGGCGCAGATGATCGCTGCTGGTTGCCGTGCCCAGGGTGGCTACGGCCTGAGTGAAGCCATATTGGGCCAGGGCGATGACATCCATATAGCCCTCAACCACGATGATCTGGTTGAGGATGGCATTGGCTTGTTTGGCCTCGTACAGGCCATACGCCATGGCGCCTTTGTGAAAGACCGGTGTTTCCGGTGAATTCAGGTATTTGGCCGGGTCATCGTCGAGGGTGCGGCCGCCGAATGCGACCACGCGACCACGCGTATCGCGAATCGGAAACATCAGGCGATTGCGGAAGCGGTCGTAGACTTTGCCGTCATCTTTGCGCACGACAAGGCCAGCGCTGTCGGCATCATCCAGCGGGGTCAGCTTGGCACTGAGGAAGTCCCAACCCGGCGGGGCAAAGCCGAGTTCATAGCGCGTGATCATGTCGGCGTTCACGCCGCGCTTCTCGAGGTATTGCATGGCCACGCTGTCGGCGCTGAGTTGCTCGCGAAAGCGCGCGTGGGCGCGATCGAGAATGGCGTACAGCGCTTTGTTGCGCGCGGCGCCAGCGTCGCCGCCCTGGCGCGGCACTTCAATCCCGGCCATGCCGGCAAGCACTTCAACCGCCTCGGGGAAGTCCACGCGGTCGAAATCCATGACAAAGCGCAGCGCATGGCCATGCGCGCCGCAACCAAAGCAGTGATAGAACTGCTTGTGCGGCACAACGTGGAACGAAGGGGTTTTTTCGTTGTGGAAAGGGCAGCAGCCCTTCCATTCACGACCCGCGCGCTTGAGATCAACGCGCGGACGGATCACTTCAACAATGTCGGTCCGGGCCAGGAGATCGTCGATGAAATCCTGAGGAATCAACCCGTTAGCTGGTCAGTCTGGCCTTAACCAGCTGGCTCACCTTGCCCATGTCCGCCTGACCGGCGGCGCGTGGCTTGACCAAGCCCATGACTTTGCCCATGTCCTGCGGGCCTGCGGCCCCGGCTTCGGCAATGCACTCATCAACCAATGCGGCCAGTTCATCATCACTGAGCTGGGCTGGCAGATAGACTTCCAGCAGGGCCGCTTCAGCAATTTCCTGGTCGGCCAACTCGGGGCGACCACCGTCCTGATACTGCTTGGCAGCATCGCGACGCTGCTTGATCAGCTTTTCAACCAGGCGCAAAACATCAGCATCGCCAAGTTCGATGCGCTCATCGACTTCGCGTTGCTTGATTGCGGCGGACAGCAGGCGCAGTGTCGAGAGCTTGTCTTGCTCACGAGCGCGCATGGCCGCCTTGATGTCGTCCTGAATCCGGGCGCGCAGACTCATCGCCCGGCTCAATACATGCGCTGGCGGCGCGTGATCTCGCGAGAGAGTTTCTTGGCGTGGCGCTTGACCGCAGCGGCGCGTTTGCGCTTGCGTTCCTGGCTCGGCTTTTCGAAAAATTCTTTACGGCGGACGTCGGTAAGGACGCCAGCTTTTTCACAGGAACGCTTGAAACGACGCAGGGCCACTTCAAACGGCTCGTTTTCCTTGACTTTTACGCTTGGCATGCAGGCTTCAACTAATGGGAAAGAAATTCCGCCGGACACACTGGCGGAAAAAGGGCGCAGATTTTACGCAGCATCGACGCTGAACACAACCACTGATGCAATCTGCCAGAATGAGCACTGATACATTCGGGTAAAAAAGCTTGGCTGAAACGCGCAATGCACTGGTGCTGGGCATTGAATCGTCATGTGACGAAACTGCGGTGGCTTTATACCACACGCGGGACGGTTTGCTTGGAGAAGTTCTGCATAGTCAGATCGACCTGCATGCCGCCTACGGTGGCGTCGTGCCGGAATTGGCATCACGTGATCATGTGCGCAGATTACCGGGCTTATTGGCCGAACTTGCGCAACACACCGGATGTGCCCTGGCCGACGTTGATGCAGTGGCCTATACCGCGGGTCCCGGCTTGGTTGGAGCGCTGCTGGCTGGCGCCTCGATGGCCGCGGGTCTGGCTCAGGGCGCCGATCTGCCGCTCATTCCGGTGCACCATATGGAAGGTCACTTGCTCGCGCCGATGATCGGCGAGCCCGATCTGGATTTTCCTTTCGTCGCCTTGCTGGTGTCCGGTGGGCATACCTTGCTGGTGGCCTGTCATGCGCTGGGCCAGTATGAACTGCTGGGCCAGAGTCTTGATGATGCGGCAGGTGAGGCCTTCGACAAGACCGCGCAATTGCTTGGCCTGGATTATCCCGGCGGACCGGCGCTGGCCAAACTGGCAACGCAGGGGCGTCCGGGGCGTTTCACGCTGCCGCGTCCGCTTACGCGCCAGCGCAGCCTGGACTTCAGCTTCAGCGGTTTGAAAACGGCGGTGGCCAATCAGGTGGCCAAACTGCAAGGCGAGCAGGATTACCCCGATCTGGCCGCTGATTTCGAAATTGCGGTGGTCGATACGCTGGTCAAGAAGTGTCGCTGGGCCCTGGAGGCCACCGATATGCCGCGCCTGCTGATTGCCGGTGGGGTGGCTGCCAATGCGCGGTTGCGCCAAGCCTTGCAAGCCTTGTGCGCGGCACGCGGTGCGCAGTTTTTCGTCCCGTCGGCGGCATTGTGCACCGACAACGCTTCGATGATTGCGCATGTCGGGGCTTTGCGCCTGGCTGATGCACGGGCCACCGGCGCACCGGTGCGGGCGCGCTGGCCATTGAGTGAACTGTCGCCTCCTGGTGGAGTTGAACATGCGTGATCAGGTGTTCATCGAGGGGTTGCAGGCCACCACCTGTATTGGGGTGTACGAGTGGGAGCGTGAACTGCGCCAGCGCGTGGTCATGGATGTGGATCTGTATGTGGCGCTGGATGCTGCCGGCAGCAGCGATGATCTGCGCCAGACAGTTGATTACAAGAGCGTATCGGACCTACTGGTCGGGCTGGTCGAGAGTGCGCGCTACGAATTGCTGGAATCGCTGGCTGATGCGCTGGTGAGCGCGGTGCTGGAACAATTTGCCGTCGACGCGGTGGGTTTGCGCTTAAGCAAACCGGGCGCGGTGCCGGCTGCGAGCAACGTTGGTGTGCGTATATACCATGAGCGCACAACCCGCTAAACGAGGAGTCTGGAGATGGATGCATTACATGCTGTGCTGCTTGGCCTGATACAGGGACTGACCGAGTTTCTGCCGATTTCCAGTTCCGGACATTTGGTACTTACCCCGCTGTTCATGGGCTGGGAAGAGCAATCGATGGCCTTCGATGTGGCCGTGCATTTCGGCACGCTGGTCGCCGTTGTGGGGTATTTCCGGCGCGATCTTTTGGCTCTGGTACCGGCAGCCATAGGGCCGCTCACCGGCCAGCCCTGGAACAATCGCTCGCGCATGGCCTGGGGCCTGGTGCTGGCAACCCTCCCGGCCAGTGTTGTCGGGATGCTGATTCGTGTCGTGTTTGATCTTGAGATCGACAGCCCGATTATCGTCGCCATCAATCTGATCGTGTTCGGTCTGTTGCTGTGGTGGGCGGACGCACGCTTGCGTGGCGAGCGTGACGAGAGCGAGCTACGCTGGGGGCACTATCTGCTGCTCGGTTGTGCTCAGGCTTTGGCCCTGATTCCGGGCACCTCACGCTCCGGTGTAACCATGACGGCAGGCATGGCCATGGGCCTGAGCCGGGTGGCTGCGGCGCGCGTGTCGTTTCTGATGGCGGTGCCGGTGATCGCGCTGGCGGCGGCTTACGAATTGCTCGCGCTTTTGATGTCGGGGGCGCCCGCGCCATGGTTGGAAATTGCCCTGGGCACCGGTGTGGCGTTTGTAAGCGGGCTGGCGTGCATACATTTTTTGCTGCGCTTGCTCAGCAGCCACGGGTTTTTGCCGTTTGTGGTTTACCGCCTGGTCTTGGGCGGCGTAATCCTGGTTTTATTCTGGTAAGTCTTCGCGTTTGAAGCGGGTCAGGCGCTCGATGCGGGCCAGACGCAGGGCTTGGCCGAGCTGTGCGCCCTGCAGGCCCTGATCGAGCAAGTCGCGAGCGCTGACTTGGCTGAGCGCTGCAAAGGCGCGACGCAGGTAATCAGCCTGTGGGTAGGCTGCGGTTTCATGACCGGTGCGCCCGCGTGCATCCGCCAGGCAGGCATCAACGAAGATGTCGATGCGTTCCGGACGACGCAGGGCGTCGAGTTGCTCGAACAGTTTGAGCAGGGTTTCCGGACGCAGTTCGCGCGCTTGATGACACAGCAGGTGCAGTTTGGTGACCGCTTTGGCGCTCTGTTCCAGCGCTTTGGGGACGCGCAGACGTTGGCAGAAGGCCTCTACCAACGGCACGCCGCGGTGCTCGTGGCCGCGGTGGCTAGGCAGGATATCCGGCGGCGTGACGCCCTTGCCGAAGTCATGGCACAGCACGGCAAAGCGGGTAGCCAGATCATCACTCACCAGGGCGCTCTGTTCAATCGCCAGCATGGCATGCACACCGCTATCAATTTCCGGGTGGTATTTGGCGTTTTGTGCCTTGCCGAACAGGCGATCCAGCTCGGGGAACAGCACGGCCAGAGCGCCGATCCTGCGTAGCAAGCGAAAATATTCTGCAGGATGCGCGCTGAGCAAGGCCTTTTCTGTTTCACGCCAGACCCGTTCGGGCACCAGATGCTCGAGTTCGCCGCTGCTCACGATGTGTTCGAGCAGGGTCTTTGTGTTGTCCTCGACTTCAAAGCCCAATGCGTGGAAACGCGCGCGAAAGCGGGCTAGCCGCAAGACCCGCAGCGGGTCTTCGACAAAATGTGGTGACACCGCACGCAGACGGCGCTGCTCGATATCGCGGCGTCCGTCCCAGGGATCGATCAGGCGGCCGTCGACGGCGCGTGCGATCGCGTTGATGCTCAGGTCGCGGCGCTGTAGATCTTGTTCCAGAGTGACATCTGGTGCGGTGTGGAATTCAAAGCCGGCATAGCCGTGACCAGATTTGCGCTCGGTCCGTGCGAGTGCATATTCCTCGCCGGTTTGCGGGTGCAGGAACACCGGGAAATCCTTGCCTACCGGGCGAAAGCCAGCCTCGAGCATGGCCTGCGGCGTGCTCCCTGTGACCACCCAGTCGCGCTCATGCACGTTTAGGCCTAGCAGCTCGTCACGCACCGCGCCGCCGACCAGATAGACCTCGCCGGGGATGTTGGGAGCAGGTTTGCTCACTCGCTTGGGCTTGCGTCTGGCAACCAGGTCACGCCGGGCATCTGCGAGGCCATGATGGCGTCGCGCACCGCGCGTATCGCCTGCATGCGCGGAAATGTCCTGCGCCAGGCCAGGGTGATGCGACGGGTCGGCGGTGAGCCTGAGAAGGGCCGGGTCGTGAGCAGTTGGCCGTGATCGGTGTCCGCATTGATCGTGGCTTGCGGCAGCACGGTGATGCCGAGTCCGCTGGCGACCATGTGACGAATGGTTTCCAGGCTGCCGCCGGTCAGTGGTTCATCTTCATCGGTGACTCTGGCGCAATCCGGGCAGCTCTCCACCACCTGGTCACGGAAGCAGTGTCCGGGGCCGAGCAGTAGCAGATTGGCATCTGCCAGCTCGTCCGTGTTGATGCTGGAGCGCTCGGCCCAGGGGTGCTGGGGCGGCATCGCGACCACAAATGCTTCGTCATACAGCGGCCAGGTGCTGACACCAGGTGGAGAAAAGGGCTCGGCCACAATGATCAGATCCAGCTCGTTGCGACTGAGCATGGCGCTGAGCACACTGGTGTAGTTCTCTTCAATCGCCAGCGGCATGTTGGGGGCAAGCTGCTTGAGGGCCGGAATCAGGCGGGGCAGTAGATAGGGGCCAACCGTGTAGATGGCGCCCAGACGCAGGCGGCCACTCAGCTCGTCCTGGCCTTCGCTGGCAATCGATTCAAGCAGCTGGGCCTCATTCAGTACGCGCCGCGCCTGCTCGATGATGCGTTCACCAATTGGGGTGGGCTTGACCTTGCCGCGCTGGCGCTCGAACACGGTCACGCCGAGCTGGTCTTCAAGCTTGCGCAAGGCCACCGACAGGGTCGGCTGGCTGACAAAGCTGCGCTCAGCCGCGCGGCCGAAATGGCGTTCCTTGTCCAGAGCGATGATGTAGCGCAGTTCGGTGAGCGTCATGAGCCTTCGCTGTTCAGCCAGTCCTGCGGTTTAAGATACACGTTGTATAACTGTGCTTCCGGGCTGCCTTCCTGAGGTTGCCGGGCATAGTCCCAGCGCACCAGTGGCGGCAGCGACATGAGTATGGACTCGGTGCGCCCTCCGGATTGCAGTCCGAACAGAGTGCCGCGGTCGTGTATCAGGTTGAATTCGACGTAGCGACCGCGCCGGTAAAGCTGGAAATTGCGCTGCGCATCGGTCCACGGCGTGTCTTTGCGGGCGCTCAGTATCGGGCGGTAGGCGCGTATAAACGTTTCGCCGACGCTGCGGGTGAGGGCGAACGCGCTGTCGAAGTCGCCGCTGTTGAAATCATCGTAGAACAGACCGCCGACCCCACGCGTTTCGCCTCGGTGCTTGAGGTAGAAATACTCATCGCATTGGGCTTTGAAGCGCGGATACAGCGCATCGCCCACGGCCTCGCGGGCGCAGCGATGCCAGTTCACCACGTCCTCGTGCACCGGGTAATAGGGCGTCAGATCGAAGCCGCCACCAAACCACCAGATGTCGCCGGCCTGAAAGAAGCGCACGTTCATGTGCGTTGTGGGGACGTGCGGATTGCGCGGATGGATGACCAGCGATACGCCAGTGGCGATGAAATCGCGACCGGCAAGTTCCGGGTGTCGCTGGCTTGCTGCGGCCGGCAGATTGCGCCCGTGGATCAGCGAAAAATTGACCCCGCCGCGTTCTATGACTTCGCCTTCGGCGAGCACGCGGGTCAGCCCGCCACCGCCTTCAGGGCGTTGCCAGGCGTCGCGGACGAAGACCGCAGAGGAGCTTTCCTCGCTTTCAAGCTGTCTGCAGATGTCGCTTTGCAGCTCTCGCAGAAAAGTTTCGACCGCGGACAGACGCTGGTCTGGGGTCATGCGCGAATTACCTCACCAGAATACGGGTCCATGATACGGCTTGGTCCGTGGCCCTGCCCGAGCGGGGCGTTGAGTACGTCATCAAGGCCATGGCCCAGTTGATGGCGTAGCTGCAGGATGGTGTCGGGTGTCGGGCGACCATGGCGGTTGGCGCTGGTCGAGACGATCGCGCCACCAAACGCATCGCACAGCGCGCGCACAGGCTCATGTGCGCTAATGCGCACCGCCAGTGTGCGGTGGCGACCACGCAACAGTTCGCTGACCTCATCACGGGCCGGCAACAGAAAGGTGGCATGACCTGGCCAGTGCTCAGCGGCCGCAGCCGGCGGCTGTGGGCAACTCAGCCATGGGGTGAGCTGCTCCCAGTGTGACGCGATCAGGATCAGGCCCTTCTGCCACGGGCGCTGCTTGAGCTCAAGCAGGCGCGTCAGCGCGTCCGGGTTTGCCGGATCGCAACCCAGGCCCCAGACCGCTTCAGTGGGATAGGCGACCAGGCCGCCACGACGCAATGCGCGGGCGGCCCGAAGGGTCTGCCATTGGCCCTGAGGCATGGCGATAACCCGGGTCTTAAGCGTTGTTCAGACGCTCTTGCAGGGCCGCATCCTTGGCGATGACCTTGTCGGCTTCGGCTTTACGGTCAGCGACAACACGCTGATGCAGGGCATCGTCGGCCTGGGCCAGGATCTGAGCGGCCAGATAACCGGCGTTCTTGGCCCCGGCGCTGCCAATGGCCACGCCTGCAACCGGCACGCCACCAGGCATCTGCACGGTCGACAGCAGTGCATCCAGGCCGTCCAGCGCGCCATTCATCGGCACACCAATCACCGGACGCTGGGTGATGCCAGCGACGGCACCGGCCAGGTGAGCGGCCAGTCCGGCGGCACAGATGAATACCCGGCAACCACGCGTTTCGGCGTCTTTGACGTAGGCGTGGGTGGCATCCGGCGTGCGATGCGCCGAGGTCACTTTGACCTCATAGCGAATCTCGAAGTGCTTGAGCACGGCCAGGGTTTTTTCCATGGTCGGGAAGTCAGAATCCGACCCCATGAGTACGGCTACAAATACGGAATCACTCATAATTTCACTACGGCTATGTTGAAAAAGGATGGAGGGCCTACTTGGTTTTGGCCTTCGCTTTCGTTTTTTTGGCCGCGGATTTTGCCGTTGTTTTCTTCTTTGCGCCACCACGTTTTTTCTTTTCAGGCGCTTTGGCCAGCAATTCGCGGCACGCATTCAAGTCGAGGTCATCGACTTCCACATCCTTGGGGATGCGCGCATTTTTCTCACCATCGGTGATGTACGGACCCCAGCGCCCCTTGAGGATCTGTATGCCCTCGTCGGCGTAGACCCGAATGATCTTTTCCTTGTCGGCCTTGATCTTGGCCTCGATCAGTTCGTGGGCACGCTCTTCGCCGACGGTGTAAGGGTCGTCTTCCTTGAGCGAAACGAACTTGTCTTTTTTCTCATCAGGGTCGCGATAGCGCAGATAGGGGCCAAAACGACCGATGTTGGCGCTGATCTTGTGCCCGCTGGGCATGGTCCCGACTTCGCGTGGAAGTTTGAACAACTCCATCGCGTCGTCCAGCGTGATCTTGTCCATGCTCTGGCCGGGGCGCAGGCCGGCGAACTTGGGTTTGTCTTCATCGTCACGGGTGCCGATCTGGACAAACGGTCCGAAGCGTCCAAGGCGCACGGACACCGGTTTTCCGGACTCCGGATCGGTGCCGATCACACGTGCGGCGGCAACCTCTTCCCTGGGGATGTCAGCCTTTTCTTCCACCGTTTTGGAGAACGGCGCCCAGAATTCATTGAGCAGCGAGATCCAGTTGCGCTCACCGCGCGACACCGCATCCAGTTCGTCTTCAAGGTTTGCGGTGAATTTGTAGTCGACGTAGCGCTCGAAATGCTGCGTCAGGAAGCGATTCACGATCTTGCCCACATCGGTGGGTTTGAAGCGCTTGTTGTCGAGAATCACGTACTCGCGATTGAGCAGCGTGGAAATGATGCTGGCATAGGTCGACGGGCGACCGATGTCGAATTCTTCCAAGGTCTTGACCAGCGAGGCTTCGGAGTAACGCGGGGGCGGCTCGGTGAAGTGCTGGGTGCTCAGGATCTCGCTCAGGTCGATACGCTCGCCCTGCTCAAGTTCTGGCAGCTTGGTGTCTTTGTCGTCGTCGTCACTGTCGTCACGACCTTCCAGATAGACCGCGATGAAGCCGGGCTCGACCAGGGTGGAGCCGGTGGCCCGAAACACCCCAACATCGCCGGCGGCCAGATTGGCGCCAACCATGTTGTAGACCGCGTGCATCATCTGCGAGGCCACGGCGCGCTGCCAGATCAGGCGGTAGAGCTTGGCCTGATCAGGGGTCAGCTGGCTGGCCATGGCATCCGGGTGACGCGCTGCCGAGGTCGGGCGAATCGCTTCATGCGCTTCCTGCGCATTTTTGGATTTGGATTTGTAGCGGCGTGGCTGCTCTGGCAGTGATTTGTCGCCGTACTGAGTGCTGATCAGTTCACGAATATCGCTGATCGCGTCATTGGACAGATTGACCGAGTCCGTACGCATGTAGCTGATCAGACCGACGCGTTCGCCGTCGATCTGTATGCCACCTTCGTACAGCTGTTGCGCTGTCTGCATCGTGCGCTTGGCCGAAAACCCCAGCTTGCGCGCAGCTTCCTGCTGCATGGTCGAGGTGGTGAACGGCGGTGCCGGGTTGCGCTTGCGCTGCTTGCGCTCGACTTCGCGCACTTCAAGCGTGCCATTGGCAGCCTCAAGCAAGCGGTCCCGTGCATTGCGCGCAGTTTCCCCATCGGTGATGGTGAACTGCTCAACTTTTTTGCCGTCCAGCTGGCTGAGCTTGGCATCAAAGGTCTGGGCGTTCTTGCCCAGTTCGGCAATGACCTTCCAGTACTCACGCGCAACGAACGCATCAATTTCCTGCTCGCGCTCAACGATCAGGCGCAATGCAGGGCTTTGAACGCGCCCGGCGGACAGTCCGCGCTGAACCTTGCGCCACAGCAAGGGCGACAAATTGAACCCGACCAGATAGTCCAGCGCGCGACGCGCCTGCTGGGCATCGACCAGATCGGAAGACACTTCGCGAGGATGCGCAACGGCGTCCTGCACCGCGGTTTTGGTGATCTCATGGAACACCACCCGCTGGACCGACTTGTTGTCGAGCAAGCCGCGCTCGCGCAGCAGCTCCAGCAAATGCCAGGAAATCGCTTCACCTTCGCGATCAGGGTCAGTTGCGAGCAGCAGGTGATCGGCTTTCTTCAGCGTGTCGGAGATCTTGCGCACATGCTTTTCATTGCGCTCGATGACCTCGTAGCGCATGGCAAAGTCGTGGCTGGGATCCACGGCGCCCTCTTTGGGCACCAAATCGCGGACATGACCGTAGGACGCCAGGACTTCGTAATCCGGTCCCAGGTACTTCTTGATGGTGGTCGCCTTGGCTGGCGACTCGACGATGACAAGATTGCGGCTCATGCCGGTGTCTGGCTGCTCTTAAGAATGGGGTGAAGGGGCGCAACTTGAACAAAGCCGCCCGGACAAGTCAAATCTTTTCGTTGCACAAAGATGGCCCACGCTAGCGCGTGGCGGCCGGCTCAGTGGACTGATGGCTGTGCTTGCAACGGTGGTGGGTGCGCTGTAGATCAGCGCTCAATGCATCCACTGACCTTGCGGGTCGTAGACCAGGTCTTCCATCCGATGAAAGGCATCTTCCTCACCGGGTTGGGCGAACAACACCATCAGAATGACCCACTTGGCCTGATCTTCGCCAATGTCTTCGTCGTTGAGAGCCAGCAAGCGGTCAATTACGGTCTCGCGGGCTTCGGCGCTGAGTATGCCCAGGCGCTCGACATGCAGCAGAAAACCGCGGCAGTCGGTATTCAGGCGCAGCATTTCCGAATCGGCGAAAACGCGAATCGAATCCTGGGCGGTAAAGTGGCTGCGTTCGCGATGTTCCTCCAGATCCGCCAACCAGTCGAAGGCATGCTCGATCTCCTCGCGCGGGAAGCCGGCGGCTTCCAGCTCGGTTTCCAGCGTGGTCTGGTCGGTGACCGGTTCAAGGTCGTCGTCGAAATAGTTTTCGAACAGATACAGCAGAACGTCGAGTATGGATTCTTTGGGTAGCATTCAGGGCCGGCATTTCTGGTAACCGCCACCGGGCGCCATAGCGACGTCACCGTGCAGCTCCAGTATCAGCAGCATAGAGGATACGGCGTCCACGGCCAGGCCGGTTTGTGCGGCCAGCTCATCAATGCTTCGTGGGGCATTGTCGAGGTGCTTCAGCAAGTGCTGATAGTCCTTGTCGTGAACTTCGGGTGGGGTCTGGTGAGACAATTTTTGGGTGACCTTGCCGACATTATCCAACAAAGGGCCTAATTCTTCCAGAATGTCGTCGGCGGTCTCGACCAATTTGGCCCCTTGGCGGATCAAGCGATGGCAGCCGCGAGCCAGTGGATTGTCGACCGAGCCGGGCATGGCAAAGACTTCGCGGCCAAGCTCTCCGGCCAATCGCGCGGTGATCAGTGATCCACTGCGCAGCGCGGCTTCTACCACCAGCGATCCGAGGCTGAGTGCGGCAATCAGGCGGTTGCGGCGCGGGAAATGATCGCGTCGCGCGGGTGTGCCTGGCGGAAATTCGCTGATCAGCAAGCCGTGTTCGCGGATGCGTTCGGCCAGCGCGCTGTTGCTCGCCGGGTAGACCCGGTCCAGCCCCGTGCCGGTGACCGCAATCGTCATGCCTTGAGCATCAAGCGCGCCCTGATGCGCTGCGGCATCCACGCCCATGGCCAGACCGCTGGTGATACCCAGGCCGCGGGCGGCCAGATGGCGGGCGAACAGATGGGCATGGCGCTGGCCAGCCGGGGTCGGATTGCGACTGCCAACCATGGCCAGTTGGGCCACGCCGAACAGATCGGTGTCACCGCAATAAAACAGCGCTGGTGGCGCGTCACTGAGATCAAGCAGGCTACGTGGGTAGGCGGCGTCGGTGTCGAGCAGCAGGTGGTTGCCGGGTTGTTCCAGCCAGCTTTGAGCATGGCGCAGTGGTTGCGGCTCCGGGGCGCGCCAATAGTCGTGGGTGGCGCTGTCGATGCGCCAGCCTTCAAGCTGCTGCGGTCGCGCCGCAAGGATGTCCTGGGCACTACCAAAGTGATCACGCAGCTTGCGCAGATTAGCCGGGCCCAGGCCCGGCGACGTCAGCAGCCTGAGCCAGGCCGTTTGTTGCTGGTGATCAGATGCCCGGGACAGGGTTGACGACCTTGTCCAGCACGTGGATAGCGCGAGTTGCGCGCATGATCAGCCCGTAGCTCAATTCTTCGTAGGTCAAAAAGACCATCAGGTGGCCCGCGTCGATGTCAGGCAGTTGAAGCTTGGGCGCCAGGCGCGAACTTTTTGGATCGCGCACTTTTTCGCCGGCCTGCATAACCCGCAGCACATGCCCGGCTTCGATGCCGTGATCGCTGCCACGGTTGAGCGTCACGATCTGGTACTGGCCAATCTGGCTGACCCCGTCGTACACCGCGATGATGCGGCCGTGCACATCGCCACTGGGCGCGTGCGGGTAAAAATCCGTGCGGAAGTCGGCGTAGGCGCGCGGCATCAGGCGGTCGAGTTCGCGTACTTCCAGATTGCTTTGCGACAGACGTGCGTGGGAAATCTTCTCAAAGCGCAACACATCGGCGACAGCCACCGGAATGGCTTCGTAACCGAGCAGCTTGCCGCTGTCAGGGTCGCGGTAGGTCTGACCCTTGCGCACCACACTGTACTGATAGCCATTGGCTTCATCGGCGTGGCGCACGTAGGCATCTGCCTCGTCAGCGCCGAGCAGGCGGTTGTCGCCAAAGGCTATGATGTGTGGCGCATCTTCATAGGTGTCCGCATCAATAACGCGCGGGCCCTTGAGGAAGGCGAGGATGTCATCCAGCGGTATGGTCGGGATCGCGGCTTCCAGCGCAGTGGAGCGTATCTGCGGGCGCATGCGCACCAGATTGCGCGGTTCCGGTGGTTCGCGCTGCAAGCGCGGGCGACCGTCGACCCAAACCAGGTACAGCACTTCACCTGGGAAAATCAGATGCGGATTCTCGACCTGCGGGTTGGCGTTCCACAGTTCTGGCCACAGCCAAGGGTCACGCAGGAAGAATTCAGCGATGTCCCACAGTGTATCGCCGCGCTTTACGACGTACTCCAGGGGCACATCCGGATTGAGCTCAGGGGCATCCTGGGCGTGTACAGCGGCAGCAGGCGCCAGTAACGCGAACACGGCCAGTAAAACCATCTTCAGCCGATAATGCGCCAAGCCTTTATACTTTCCCACGAATTTCCCCTCTCGCTGATGGCCCCAAAGTCCGGAGCTAACTTTATCAGCATTACCGAAAAATCAAAGAGTCAGCGCCTATGTCGCAATTGCCGATTCTGAAGTTTCCCGATCCGCGCCTGCGTGAAGTGGCCAAACCACTCGATCGCGTAGGCCGCGAACTGAGGAAAACCTTCGATGACATGCTGGAAACCATGTATGCAGCGCCGGGGGTCGGATTGGCCGCCACGCAGGTCGGAATCCCGCACCGGTTTTCGGTGATGGATATCTCCGACGGGCACGATGAGCCACTGATCCTGATCAATCCAGAGATTATTGGCGGCGAGAACCTGTGCGAGGTCGACGAGGGTTGTTTGTCCGTGCCCGGCGCTTACGAGAAGGTCAAGCGTTACGACATTGTGCGCTTTCGCGCGCTCGATAAAGACGGAAAGCCGATTGAAATGGAAGTCGATGGGCTGTTTGCGCAGTGCATTCAGCATGAGATCGATCACCTCGACGGCAAGCTGTTTGTCGATTACCTGTCGCGTCTGAAGCGTGAGCGCATTCGCAAGAAACTTGAGAAGGATTTGCGCGCTGGTCGCGTTTAAGAAAAACACCCATGCGCATTGTTTTTGCCGGTACGCCGGAGTTTGCTGCCCGCCCATTGCAGGCATTGCTTGATCGGGGCGAGGCGCTCGGTCTTGACGTGGTTGCTGTTTATACCCAGCCGGACCGCCCGTCCGGGCGCGGGCGCAAACTGACCCCGAGTCCGGTCAAGCAGGTGGCTTTGGACCATGACCTGCCGGTGTATCAGCCGGAAAATTTCAAATCGGCGCAAGCACGGGCTGAACTGGCCGCGCTCAAGCCCGATTTGATGGTGGTCATTGCATATGGCCTGATTCTGCCGCAATCGGTGCTTGATCTGCCGCTGCGTGGTTGCGTCAATCTGCACGCCTCATTGCTGCCGCGCTGGCGCGGCGCGGCGCCGATACAGCGCGCGATTGAGGCCGGTGACACACGCACCGGGCTGTGCCTGATGCAGATGGAAGCGGGTCTGGATACAGGGCCCGTGCTGGCCAGTGACGTCATGGACATTCCCCAGCGCATGAGTGGCGGTGAGTTGCATGACGCGCTGATGCTGCGCGGCGCTGAGTGTCTGCCCGACTGGCTGGCGCGGCTTGATCAGTTTGCGCCGCAGGTTCAGGACGATGACAAGGCGTGTTATGCGCACAAATTGACCAAGGCTGAGGCGCGTCTTGATTTCAATCGCCCGGCTGAGGAACTGGCTCGCAAGCTGCGCGCTTTTGATCCATGGCCGGGGTGCTTTGCCATGCTCGATGATCAGGCGGTGAAAGTGGCTGGCCTGGTCGGGGTTGTGGCCGGCGGCGACGCCGCGCCGGGTACGATTGTCGCGGTTGACGATGTGTTGACGATTGCTTGTGCCGAGGGTGCGCTGTGCATCAACCAGATTCAGTTTCCCGGCGCGCGACGCATGAGCGTGGCGGATGCCGCACGTGGCCGCGAACTGGCGGGGCGCTGTTTTGATTGATTCTCGTCAGGTGGTGCTCAAAGCCCTGTCGCTGGTCAATTCGGGGCGCAACCTTCCTGACGCGCTGAGTCAGGCGGGTATCGCGCGCCTGGAGCCGCGTGATCGCGCCTTCGCGCGACGTTTGGCTGTGCATGCGGTGCGTCACCGGCGGCGTCTGGAGCAGCAGATTCGCACCTATCTGCAGCGTCCGACCAAAGATTATTCCGTGCTCGAACTACTGTGGCTGGGCGCTGCGCAGATTGATATGGCCGACGTGGCCGAGCATGCGGCGGTGAATTCCACGGTAAATCTCGCGCCCAAACGTATGCGCGGGCTGATCAATGCCATTCTGAGACGGCGCCTGCGTGAACCGCCGGCCGCGCCCGACAACCCGGCAGAACAACATTCTTTCCCCAACTGGCTGGTTGAAAAGATTCGCCGCGACTGGGGTGAGCGCTGGCTGGACATTCTTGAGCAGCTCAATCGTGAGCCGCAGCTGTGCCTGCGCATCAATCGGAGCCAGCAATCGCGCCAGCAATGGCTGCAGCAGCTCGATGATGCCGCGCTGGTGGTGCTCGGCGAGGCCGAGGTGCAATCCGACGGGGTGGTGCTGGCGCAGTCGCGGGAGTTGGCGGAGATTCCGGGCTATGCCGAGGGCATTGTGTCGGTGCAGGGGGCATCGGCTCAGGCTGCGGCGCATCTCATGCAGCTGGCCGCCGGTCAGCGCGTGCTTGATGCTTGCGCGGCGCCCGGAGGCAAAACCGCGCACATGCTGGAGCTGTGCCCGGACATCGACTGCACCGCGCTGGATGTGGACGCCAAACGGGTAGCTCGCATCGAGGAGAATCTTCAGCGCGCAGGCCTGCGCGCGCGCTGTCTGACCGGTGATGTGCTCGAGTCGGGGCCGTGGCAGGGTGAGTATCAACGCATCCTGCTGGATGTCCCGTGCTCGGGGACTGGTGTGATTGCCCGCCACCCGGATATCAAATGGTTGCGCCGCGCCGATGACATTCCGGCGCTGGTCCAACGCCAGGGCGAGATGCTGCGCCAGGCATGGTCATGGCTGGCGCCGGGCGGGATGCTGCTTTACTGCACCTGTTCGATCCTGAGCGAGGAAAATGACGCAGTGATCGGTGATTTTGTCGCCACGCAGCCGGGCGTGAAAGTCGATACGCTCAATCTACCGTTCGGTCAGGCAAGCGAGTATGGTTGGCGCGTGGCGCCTGAGACGCCATATGAAGGTTTCTACTTTTCGCGTCTGATCAAGGCATGAGTAACGCCTGCGTGCTCTTTTCGCCAGCAACATGAAGATAATTATTCTCGGGGCCGGACAGGTCGGATCCACGCTGGCAGAAAATCTCGCTGGCGAGAACAACGACGTGACCGTGGTCGACACCAATAGCGCGCTGCTGCAGGAATTGCAGGATCGTCTCGACATTCGCACGGTCGCAGGGTTCGCCTCCTATCCGGATGTGCTGGCGAGGGCCGGTGCCGATGACGCGGACATGGTGATTGCGGTGACCGATTCGGATGAAACCAATCTGGTCGCCTGCCAGGTGGCCTATTCGATGTTCCACACACCGACCAAGATCGCCCGGGTGCGCGCTGCCGAGTACCAGCGCAATGGCGGCATGCTGTTCGCACCGGACGCGATGCCGGTGGACATGCAGATCAGCCCGGAACAGCTGGTTACCGATTACATCACCCGCCTGATCGAATATCCGGGCGCTCTGCAGGTGGTCGATTTCGCCCATGGCCGGGTGCGTCTGGTTGGGGTCAAGGCGTTGTTCGGTGGTCCGCTGGTGGGTCAGGAGTTGCGTGAACTGGCCTCGCACATTCCCAACGTGGATAGCCGTGTTGCGGCCATCTATCGTCGCGGCAAGCCGATCATGCCGGAAGGTGACACTGTGGTTGAGGCCGGCGACGAAGTGTTTTTTGTGGCCGCGCGCGAAGATATTTCCAAGGTCATGTCGGAGTTGCGCCGCATCGACAAACCGGTCAAGCGTGTATTGCTGGCGGGCGGCGGCAATATCGGCCTGCGTCTGGCCAAGGCGCTGGAATCGCGCTGTCGCGTGCGCCTGATCGAGCGTGATCGCGATCGCGCGCGCTACCTTTCGGAGCGCTTGAACAACACCATCGTACTGGCTGGTGATGCGGCCAATGAAAATCTGCTGATTGAAGAGAACATTGAACACGCCGATGTGTTCTGTGCGGTCACCAATGACGATGAGGCCAACATACTGTCGGCCATGCTGGCCAAGCGTCTGGGGGCGACCCGGGTGCTGTCGCTGATCAATCGGCCGGCCTATCTGGATCTGGTCGAAGATCGTGACGTGGATATCGCCATCTCGCCGCAACAATCGACGGTCAGCGCGCTGCTGTCGCATGTGCGCCGTGGTGATGTGGTGCGCGTCCACAGTCTGCGTCGTGGCGTTGCTGAAGCGATTGAAGCGGTGGCGCATGGTGATCAGCGCTCATCCAAGGTGGTGGGACGCCGGATCGACGAAATCAAGTGGCCCAATGGCGCCAGTGTCGGCGCGATTGTGCGCAAAGACAAGGTCATCATTGCCCACCATGACACGGTTATCGAGTCGGAAGACCATGTCATCGTATTCATGGTCGACAAGCGCTATACGCCGCAGGTCGAGCGCTTGTTCCAGGTTGGCATTACCTTTCTGTGAGCAATTCCCCATGGGCCAGCGTGCGTCATTGGCAGTGGCGCCATCCCTACGTCGCAGTTCAGCGCGTGCTCGGGATTCTGCTGATGATGTTCTCGGTCACAATGCTCACGCCCGTGCCTGTGGCGCTGGTTTCGCAAGAGCCGATCACCCGTTTTGTTGACGCGTTTGCCCTGACCATCATCACCGGTCTGCTGATCTGGCTGCCGGTTCGACTGCAGCGTGCCGATTTGCGCTTGCGTGACGGATTTTTGATTGTCTGCTCGTTCTGGATCGTGCTGGGTTTGTTCGGCTGTATCCCGTTTCTGGTCGGTGACAGTTTCGGCCTGTCCTGGACCGATGCGATTTTCGAATCGATGTCCGGGCTGACCACAACCGGATCGACCGTGCTGAGCGGGCTGGATGCGATGCCGCGTGGCTTGCTGTACTACCGCCAGCAATTGCAATGGCTGGGCGGCATGGGGATCGTGGTGTTGGCTGTGGCCATTTTGCCCATGCTGGGAGTTGGCGGCATGCAGCTGTATCGGGCTGAAATGCCGGGGCCGGTCAAGGACAACAAACTGACCCCGAGAATCACCGAAACGGCCAAGGCTCTGTGGTTTATCTACCTTGGCCTGACCCTGCTGTGCGGGCTGGCTTACTGGCTCGCGGGCATGTCAGTTTTTGACGCCATCGGCCACGCGTTCTCGACCGTTGCGATTGGTGGGTTTTCGACCCACGATGCGAGTATCGCGTGGTTCAACAGCCCGCTGATTGAAGCGTTGGCTGGGATATTCATGCTGTTGTCTGCGTTCAATTTTGCCCTGCATTTTGCGGCTTGGCGCAGTACCAGCCTGATGGTTTACCTGCGTGATCCTGAAGCGGTGGGCATGGTCATCATATTGACGCTGGTCAGCGTTTTGGCCATCACCACGCTGTGGATGGCCGGAACCTACGCCGATTTCGACACCACCATACTCAAGGCGGTGTTTCAGGTGATTTCGACCGGCACCACCACCGGGTTTTCGTCGGCGCCGTTTTCATTGTGGCCGTCGTTTCTGCCTGTGCTGTTGATTTTCATCAGTTTTATCGGTGGGTGCGCGGCATCAACCGCGGGCGGAATGAAGGTGATTCGGGTGCTGCTTTTGATCAAGCAGGGCCAGCGTGAAGTCGCCAGACTGATCCATCCGGCGGCGGAGTACCCGGTCAAGCTGGGCCGCCGTGCGGTGTCCGGTCATGTGGTCGAAGCGGTGTGGGGATTCTTTTCCATCTATGTGGCCCTGTTCGCCATGATGTTGCTGCTGTTGATGGCCTTCGGGATGGATCAGGTCAGCGCGTTTTCAGCCGTGGCAGCGTGTCTGAACAATCTGGGTCCAGGGCTGGGCGATGTGGCCGATAATTTCGCCAGCGTGCCGGATCCGGCCAAGTGGGTGCTGGTGTTTGCCATGCTGCTCGGGCGCCTGGAAATCTTCACCTTGCTGGTGCTGTTCACGCCGACCTTCTGGCGACGCTGATTCCTGGGTCGTGCGGGTGCGCTATCATTTCGCGTTTTTCACCGTCTGGCAGGCCGCATGAGCGTTTTTACGCCCGTATCCGAATCCGAATTACGCGACTTTCTGGGCAATTATGATCTCGGTGAGCTGATCGAATACCGGGGGATCGAAGAAGGTATCGAAAATACCAACTTCTTCCTGACCACCTCACAGGGTGAGTTCGTGCTCACCTTGTTCGAGCGCACCCCGGCATCGGATCTGCCTTACTTTCTTGGCGTGATGGATCACCTGGCCCGCGCCGGCATTCCCAGCGCACGACCCATGGTGCAGCGCAGTGGCGAAGTGCTGGGTACGCTCAATGGGCGTGCCACGGCGATTGTCGAACGTTTGCCCGGGCGTGGGCTGGATCAGCCCAGTGCCAAGCAGGCTGAAGCGCTTGGGCAGGTGCTGGCCAAAATGCATCTGGCCGCTGGCGACTTTGCCGGGCGGCGCGACAACTGTCGCGGACCGGCGTGGTGGGTTCCAGGGGCGCAGCAGTTGCAGGCCAAGTTGCCTGCCGAGCAATGGGCGTTGCTAAAGGATGAATTGGCTTATCAGGCGAGCGTCGATCAGTCCGTCTTGCCGGGCGGCGTGATCCATGCCGACCTGTTTCGGGACAACGCCTTGTTCGACGGTGAACGTCTCACCGGACTGATTGATTTTTACTACGCTTGTAACGATGCTTGGGCCTACGACGTGGCGGTTTGCGTCAATGACTGGGCGATCAATGCGACAGGCCAGTTCAATAACGCGGTGTATCAGGCGTTGGTCAGTGCTTATGCTGCGCAGCGACCATTCAGCGCAGCCGAGCAACACGCTTGGCCGGCGCAATTGCGCCGTGCAGCGCTGCGTTTCTGGGTGTCACGTTTGCTGGATTGGCATTTCCCGCGCGCTGGCGAGCTGACCTACAGCAAAGACCCCGCCGAGTTCGAACGAATTTTGCGCAGCCACCGTGAGCACAACCTGCCGTGGCCGGTGTGAGCAGCGTGTTGGCGGTGCTGCGCGGGTTTGAGCGGGTCAATCGCTTGTTCTTCGTGATGGCCGCCTGGGCCTGTCTGGTCATGGCCGTGCTGGGTTTTGCCATTGTGGTTGCGCGCTATGGCTTCTCGGTCGGCTCGATCGCGGCTCAGGAAGTGGTGATGTATCTGCATGCCTTTATCCTGCTGTGCGCCGCGGCCTCGACGCTGGCTTGCGACGGTCACGTACGGGTCGATATTTTCTATTCGCGTTGGTCTGCTCAGCGTCGCGCGCTGGTCAATCTGGCCGGCTCGCTCGTGCTGCTCATGCCGGTGATGCTGTTCATCCTGCTGATCAGCTGGGAGTATGTTGCGCATGCTTGGGCGCGGCATGAAGCTTCAGCCGAGGCCGGCGGCCTGGCCTGGGTGTATTTGCTCAAGAGTCTGATATTGCTGTTTGCGCTACAGATGCTGCTCCAGGGTGCGTTGCAGGCCGTTCAGGCCTGGGCAGACTGGCGCAGCGGAGCAGCGGAGCCGGGCGCATGATCGCATTGGCCATGTTCGTCGCGGTGTGCGCGGTGCTGCTGCTGGGGTATCCGGTGGCCCTGACGCTGGCTGGGGTCGCCCTGTGGTTCGCGCTGTTCGGCACCACGGTTGGCCTGGTTGACCCCAGTGAGTTGCTGGCCTTTCCGAGTCGTTTGTTCGGGATCATGAGCAATCAGACGCTGGTTGCGGTGCCGCTATTCGTGTTGATGGGCGTGGTGCTGGAGAAAGCCAAACTGGCTGAAGAGCTGCTGGATGCTATGGCCGCCTTGGCCGGGCGTATGCGCGGTGGGCTGGGTGTGTCCGTGGTGTTGGTTGGGGCACTGCTGGCGGCGTCCACCGGGATTGTCGGTGCCACCGTGGTAACCATGGGGCTGCTGTCACTGCCGACCATGCTCAAGCGCGGTTATTCGCCCGCAGTGGCCAGCGGCACGATTGCTGCGGCCGGCACGCTGGGGCAGATCATTCCCCCCTCGATCGTGCTGGTTCTGCTCGGTGATGTGTTGTCGTCGGCCTATCAGCAAGCTCAGCTGGCTCAGGGCATTTTCAGCCTGCAAACGGTGTCGGTCGGTGATTTGTTTGTCGGCGCTTTGATCCCCGGGATTTTGCTGGTCAGCGCCTACATCATTTATCTCATCGTGCTGGCTGCGCTCAAACCCGAGACCATGCCGGCACCGCCGGCAGACGAGTGCCCGCGCGGGATCAAGCTGTGGGCTCAGCTGGCCCGCGGCATGGCGCCACCACTGCTGTTGATCGTGGCTGTGCTGGGTTCGATCATGCTGGGTTTTGCCACCCCCACCGAAGCGGCTGCGGTGGGGGCGTGTGGCGCGCTGTTGCTGGCCGCTGTGCGCGGTCAGCTGAACCGGGCTGCGCTGCAAAGTGCCGGCGAGCAGTGCGCAAAGATCACCAGCATGGTGTTTCTGATCTTCATCGGCGCTTCGCTGTTCTCGATGGTGTTCAACGCCTACGGTGGTGATGAGCATGTCCACAACTTGCTCACGGCGCTGCCGGGCGGGGCGTTCGGCGCCATGGTCTGTGTCATGGTGCTGATGTTTCTGCTCGGCTTCATCCTCGATTTCATCGAGATCACCTTTGTGGTGGTGCCGATCGTTGGTCCGGTGCTGTTGCAGCTGGGACTGGACCCTGTGTGGCTGGGGGTGATGATGGCAATCAATCTGCAAACATCATTTTTGACCCCACCATTCGGGTTCGCGCTGTTTTATCTGCGCGGGGTGGCTCCGGCGCAACTGACCACGCCGCAGTTGTATCGCGGTGTGGTGCCGTTTATCGCCATTCAGGTCGGTATGCTGATTCTGCTGGCGCTGTGGCCGGCGCTGGCGACCTGGTTGCCGTCGGTGGTGTACTAGCGGCAGCTAGCGCTGTCCGCTATTGAGCAGGTTGAGGAATTCGCCACGGGTGCGGGGGTCCTCGCGAAACGCGCCCAGCATCATCGACGTCATCATGCTCGAGTTCTGCTTCTCCACGCCGCGCATCATCATGCACATGTGGCGTGACTCGATAACCACGCCGACGCCACGCGCCCCGGTGACTTTTTCAACCGCAAGCGCGATGTCCCGGGTCAGACCTTCCTGAATCTGCAGGCGGCGCGCGTACATGTCGACAATACGCGGAATCTTGGACAGCCCAATGACCTTGCCGGCCGGCAGATAGGCCACATGGCAGCGTCCGGTGAAGGGCAGCAAATGGTGTTCGCACAGCGAAAACATCTCGATGTCGCGAACCAGCACCATCTCATCCATTTCGGATTCGAAGATCGCATTGTTGACCAGATCTTCCAGCTTCTGGCTGTAGCCACTGGTCAGAAACTGCATGGCCGCAGCGGCACGCTTGGGCGTGTCACGCAGGCCGTCACGCGAAGGGTCTTCGCCAATGGCCTGCAGGATCTCGAGATATTGGTGTTCCACGTCGACGATGTAACGCATAATTCAAACGATGAATTATGACACAGCGGCCGGTAGCCAAGTTGTCCGGCTGCCGCTTGATCTCATCCGCCCGGGGCGGGCGCAGATGCGGCGTATTTTTAATCCGGAGGCGCTGGATGATCTGGCCGAGTCGATACGCTCGGCTGGTCTTATCCAGCCCGTCGTTGTGCGTGGCATTGGCAACGGTCAGTATGAGCTTCTTGCCGGTGAACGCCGCTGGCGCGCGGCTCAGCGCGCTGGGCTGCACGATATCGCGGCGATCATTCGTGACGATGTGGATGATCAGGAAGCGGTGGTGTTGGGCCTGATCGAGAATTTGCAGCGCGAATCCCTGACGCCGATGGAAACCGCACACGGTTTGCGCGAGCTTTCGGCGCGTCTGGAACTGACCCATGCCGCGGCGGCTGATCGCATCGGTAAGTCGCGCGTTTATGTGACCAATTTCCTGCGTCTGCTGAATCTGTGTGAAGCGGTTCAGGAGCAGGTGAACGGCGGTGAGCTGAGTATGGGGCATGCGCGCGCACTGGCCATTTTGCCGGCGCGCGAGCAGGCGCGCTGGGCGGGCGAAACTGTCCGGAATCAGTGGTCTGTGAGGACTCTGGAAGCACGTTTGCGCCAGCGCACGGCACAACCCTTGCATCGGGGGAACGATGCTGAATGGCAGCGTCTTGCCCGAAGGATGACGGAGCTGCTGGGCAACAAGGTAGAACTAAGAGGTGACCCGCGTGGACGCGGTGAGATGACGATCAAATTTCACTCCTTTGAGGAACTTGACGGCATACTTGAGCGTCTGGGTTACGACAATAACGATTTTTGACGTAAAGGCTGAATTCAAAAGCTGTTTGTTTTAGTCTTGCGCCACTACGCACGCTTTGATGTGAGAGACACAGGAGACACATTATGACCAGAGCCCGAATAGGTCTGGCGGCCGTAACCATCGCCGTGGTTAGTGGCAGTTTGAGCCTGTCTGCGCAGGCTAAGGTATCGGCCAGCGAAGCCGATCGGCTGGGTAAGGATCTGATGCCCCTCGGGGGCGAGATGGCCGGCAATGCAGACGGCTCGATCCCTGCTTGGGATGGCGGTATGCAGCTTGACGTCAAGCTCGACGGCACCCAGCGCCATATAGAGACCTACAAAGACGTCGGCGGGTCCGACGAGCCGCTGTTTGTGATCACCGCAGACAACATGGATCAGTACGCCAATATGTTGTCGGCGGGCATGAAAGCCATGTTCAAACAGTATCCCGATACCTTCAAGATGCCGGTATACCCGAGCCGTCGCACGGCCCTTGCGCCTGACTTCGTGTACGAAGCCACCAAGCGCAACGCCGTCAACGCTGAGCTGGCCAACGGTGGTGAAAGTCTGGTCAACGCTGTAACCGGCATTCCATTCCCGATTCCGCAGTCCGGCAAGGAAGTGATCTGGAACCACAAAACACGTTATCGCGGTCAGAGTGTTACCCGTTACAACACCCAGCTTGCGGTTCAGACCAGCGGTCGCTTTGTGCCCTACAAACTGCGTGAAGACGTGTTTTTCTCGTTTTCCCAGGATGGCATCACGACTGAAGATCTCAACAATGTGATCGTGTACTTCCTGCAGGTGACCACCGCGCCGCCACGTCAGGCAGGCCAGGTGTTGCTGGTTCACGAAACCATGGACCAGGTCGCCGAAGCGCGGCGTGCCTGGCTGTACAACCCCGGTCAGCGACGTACCCGTCGTGCGCCCAATGTTGCATATGACAACCCGGGTACAGGTTCAGATGGTCTGCGTACCAACGACCAGCTCGACATGTTCAACGGTGCCACCGACCGCTACAACTGGAAGCTGGTTGGCAAGCGCGAAATGATCGTGCCGTACAACGCCATGAAGCTGATCGACAGCCGTTTGAAGTACGAAGACATTACGATGGTTGGCCATCTCAACCCCGAGCACACGCGCTACGAGAAACATCGTGTGTGGGTGCTGGACAGCGAGGTCAAGGATGACACCAGTCATCTGTACAAGCGGCGTACCTTCTATGTCGACGAAGACAGCTGGACCGCTTTGCAGGCTGACATCTACGACAACCGTGACAATCTGTGGCGGGTTCAGGAATACCATCAGGTCACCGTACCCTGGACCAAGGCCGTGGGCCCTGCTGCCGGGACCGTGTATGACCTGCAATCCGGGCGCTACCTGGTCATGGAGTGCAGCAACGAAGAGCCGGAATTCTCGACCAAGAGCTTTGGTGAGGAACATTTCCGGACCTCCAACATGCCACGCGTGGCCGCGAATATTCGCTGATCGATCCGTGTCTCGAAAAAGCCCCGCAGTGCGGGGCTTTTTTATGCGTTGGTTTGGCCGCCAGGCTGGCTCGGCAAGGACTCGCTGTCATCGGTCCGAACCTGCTCGATAGCGGCAAAGCGTTTGCTGATCTTGTCGGCGGTGATGTGTACTTTGCGGGTCTCTTCGTGGGCGCTCTCGATATGTCGAGAGAGCTTGTCCATGCGCGTGCGGAAGCGGTCGAACTCGGTGTTCAGTTCAATCAAATGCTGGCGCAGCTTGCCCGCCTGCTTGCGCAGGGCATCGTCGCGCAGCACTGCGCGGGCGGTGGTCAGAACGGCCATCAGGGTGCTCGGCGAGCAAATCCACACGCCGCGGTCGTGGGCCTGTTTGACCAGATCGGAATGGTGCGCATGAATCTCTGCGAATATCGATTCGGCCGGCACGAACATGATGGCGCCGATCGCGGTTTCATCTGGGATGATGTATTTGTCGGCGATGTCGTTGAGGTGTTTTTTGATGTCCTGCTTGAAGCGCCGGGATGATTCCAGGCGGTCGCGATCACCGCGCTGTGGGTCGCTCATGGCCTGAAAGTTTTCCAGCGGAAACTTGGCATCAATGCACACGTCACCTGTGGGTGGAGGCAGCCGCAGCAGGCAGTCCACCCGGGTGCCGTTGCTCAGGCTGTATTGCAACTCCACGTGTTGGTCGGGCAGGGCGTTGCGAACCAGCGCTTCAAGCTGAACCTCACCAAACGCGCCACGTGAGCGTTTGTCCGAGAGAATTTCCTGCAGGCTGACCACATTGGTCGACAGCTCGGTGATGCGTTTTTGCGCCTCATCAATCAGGGCCAGCCTTTTGACCACTTCGGTGAAGGTGGAGGTGGTCTTTTCAAAGCCCTGCTTGAGTCGTTCATCCACCTGATTGCTGATTTGCTTGAGTCGCTCGTCGGTGCTGGCGGTCAGTTTTTCGACCTGCTTGCCGAGCTGTTCAGTGCTGCTGGCCAACGATTCAGAAACCTGTTTGCCCAGACTCTGGGTGCCGCTGGCCAGCCGCTCCAGAACCTGGCTTTGCATATCCCCGACCCGTCGCTCCAGCGCGGTGCGCAAATCGGCGAAGCGCTCGGACAGCTTGCTCATGTCGTCGTGCGACTGGCTGCGTGAACGATCCAGTTGCTTAAGCAGCACGTCGCGCAATTGCTCAGCTTGCCGGCCCTGTCGTGCTTCCCCTTGTTCCAGCACGGTCAGGGCCTGGGTTAGGCGCTGTTCAACCTGGCGCGCATGGGCGCTGGCATCGGCATGTCGTGAGGACAGGCGGGCAAGCAGAATCAGGCAGACAATCAGGAGCGCGAGTATCAGCAGGCCGGCGCCAGCGATGAGCGGAAAAAGCAGGTTGTCAGGAAGGGGCACGAGGCTGCGCAATCAGTGTGGTGGAGGATGCGGGCCAGTGTACTGCACCGGATTTGCGAAACCGGTATAACAACTTTCTTGCATAGGAGTTATTGATGGCCTGGACCGAAAACGATATTCCGAGTCAGCGTGGCAGGACCGTGCTGGTGACAGGCGCTAACAGTGGCCTGGGCTTCAATACCAGCCGGGCGCTGGCCGCAGCCGGGGCGCGCGTGCTCATGGCTTGCCGTAGCGCGGATAAGGCCAGCAAGGCGCGCGACCAGATTTTGCAGCTGGTGCCGCAGGCCGAACTGGAACTGGTCAGCCTTGACTTGGCGTCGCTGGACAGTGTCAAAGCCTGTGTCCAGGTCGTGACCGAACAGCACGACAAGCTTGATCTTCTGATCAACAACGCGGGCATCATGGCGGTGCCCTATGCCCAGACCGAGGATGGTTTCGAGCAACAAATCGGGACCAATCACTTTGGTCATTTCGCACTGACCCTGGGGCTACTGCCGCTGCTGCGCAAGAGCGATGCGGCGCGGGTGGTGTGCGTCTCCAGCATGGCGCATCGCTGGACTCCGGGCCTGGATTTTGATGATCTCGACTGGAGTCGGCGCAAATACCGACGCTGGCAGGCTTACGGTGACAGCAAGCTGGCCAATCTGTATTTCTGTTTCGAGTTGGGTCGGCGTCTGGCCGGTAGCGACATCACCGTGGCGGCTGCCCATCCAGGCTATTCAGATACACATTTGCAATACGTCGCGGCGGAGCGCAAGAACAGCTCGCTGGAGCGCGCCGTGATGTGGCTGGGGAACACCCTGTTTGCACAAAACGCCCAGCGTGGCGCGCTGCCCAGTCTGTACGCCGCCACAGCGGTTGGGGTGATCAGTGGTGACTATATCGGCCCGGATGGTTTTCAGCAGACGCGCGGCTATCCGCGCAAAGTCGGCTCCAATCGGCGCTCGCGCGATCAGGCGGTTGGCGCGCAATTGTGGGCGGTTTCCGAGCAGCGCACCGGCATGAAATTCGAAAGATGAAGGCTTAGGCGCGAGCGGGGTGTTGGCGTACGGTCTTGATCAAGGCATCCGGCGCCATCGGCCGGTAGAGGTGGTAGCCCTGCACGTGCTGGCAGCCGTTCAGGCGGCAGAATTCCAGCTGTCCGGAAGTCTCGACCCCTTCCATCAGGCAGTCCAGACCCAGCGTGCGCGCCAGTTTGATGATGGCGCGCGCGATGCTGGCAGATTTGGCGTTGCTTTCGACTTCGCGGATGAATGTGCGATCGACCTTGAGGCGGTCGAGCGGCATCTGTTGCAGATAAGCCAGTGACGAATAACCAGTGCCAAAGTCATCCAGCGAAACCGCGATGCCATATTCGCGCAGACGTATGAGTTTCTCGATGGATGCGGAGAAGTCCGTCATCACCGCCTGTTCGGTAATTTCGAGTTCAAATCGATGCGGCGCCAGCCCCGAGTCGCTGATGATCTGCATGACTTTTTCGGCGCAATACGGATCCTGGAAGCCGATTGCCGACATATTGAAGCCGAGTCGAAAGCCCGGCGGCAGGTCGGCGCCCCATTGCACGGCGTAATCGCACAGTGTTTTGAGGACGTAGTGATCGAGCTGCACAATCAGCCCACCATCCTCGGCGATGGGAATGAATTTGGCATTGGAAACAAAGCCGCCTTCTCCATCCGGCCAGCGCACCAGCGCTTCGGCCCCGGTCATGCGGTTGCCGCGCAGTTCGATCTGCGGTTGCAGGTGGATATCCAGTTCCTTGTTGCGCAGCGCATCACGCAAACTGCCTTCCAGGCTGTACTTGCTGGCGATATCTTCACCGTAGCGACTGGCATACGGCACCACGCTGCCGCGCGCACGGGATTTGGCCACCGTGGTCGCCGCCTGGGCGCGGGCCAGTAGCGTCTCTGAGTTGTTGGCATCGTCGGGAAAGACCACCATGCCGACGCTTGCACTCAAGGACGTCTGGTGCTCGCCCAGATTGATCGGTCGCTCGAGCTGACTCAGCATATCGGCGACGAACCTTTGCCCGTCGCTGCGCGCTTGATCGGCGCTGCGCCAGCCATGATTCAG
>JBFKEC010000005.1:0-29819 GCA_041619315.1 Oceanococcus sp.
CGTTGCAGCGCGCCCTGTGTCGGCCTGATTTCCGAGCCGGATTACGCGGCGAGTATTGATGCGGTGGATGACGTCATGCATGGGCGAGCCGAATCACTGGTCGACAACCTGCAGGCGCGCATGGATGAACAGGCTGCCGCGCTGGATTTTGAAGCGGCGGCGCGCACGCGCGATCGTATTGCTGCGATCCGGCGCATGCAGGAAACCAAGATCGTCACCGGGCTCAAAGGTGATGTTGATGTGATTGTGCTTGAATCGATCAGTGGCCTGACCGGGGTCGGCGTGATGAGCATTCGGGCGGGCCAGAACCGCGGACAGGTGCAGCATTTCCCGCGTGTGCCCAAAGGGGTCGATGATGCGGAACTCATGGGCGAGTTCCTGGCTCAGCATTACACCTCGCATGCGCCGCCGGACGAGCTGATCGTCAATGTTGCGCCGGCTGAAGCTGACTGGCTGGTTCACGCGCTGAGTGAGGCTGCGGGGCGCAAGTTGCGCCTCAAGACACAAGTGCGTGATGTGCGCCGGCGTTTGCGCGAGATGGCCAGTGCGGGGCTGCGTGAGGCGATCAAGCATCGTCTGTTGTCGCGTCAAAACATCGGTAGTCGTCTGCTGGCCCTGCAGGAACGCTTTGCGCTGGAGCGCGTGCCGGAAAGAATCGAATGCTTTGATATCAGTCACAGCCGCGGTGAGGAAACGGTCGCCTCGTGTGTTGTATTTGGCGAGGAGGGGGCGGATAAATCACAGTACCGGCGCTTTGGTATTGACGGTATTACCCCTGGCGATGACTACGCAGCGATCAATCAGGCGGTCTCGCGCCGGTTCAAGCGTGTGGCCAACGGCGAAAGCCCGTGCCCGGACGTGCTTCTGATAGATGGCGGCAAGGGCCAACTCAATGCGGCTATGGCCGCGCTTGAGGCCCATGCGGTGCTTCCGGTTCTGGTCCTGGGTGTGGCCAAGGGAAGTGCGCGCAAGGCAGGGCTGGAGCAGCTGTTTTTGCCCGGCGAGGACGACGCGCTGCGGTTGGACGACGATGATCCCGCCCTGCACCTGATTCAACAGGTGCGTGATGAGGCACATCGCTTTGCAATCACCGGCCATCGAGGGCGCCGCGCCAAAGCGCGCACGCGCTCGGAACTCGATGATATCCCTGGATTGGGCCCGGTTCGTCGCCAGGCCTTGCTGCGCCGTTTTGGCGGGATGCGCCAGTTGCGCCGCGCCAGTCTCGATGAATTGCAGAAAGTTGATGGCCTGCATCGCGAGTTGGCACGGCGCGTGTATGATCTTTTGCACGAAAACCCCACCGGATAACTGTTTTGCGCCTGACTCTGCCGACGCAACTCACGCTGCTGCGTGTGCTGGCGATACCCCTGCTGGTGCTCGTCTTCTATCTCGACTTCAAGCACAACACCATTGCCGCTGCGGTGATCTTCATTATCGCTGCGATTACAGACTGGCTGGATGGCTATCTGGCACGGCGCCTGAACGCGATGTCGAACTTCGGTGCGTTTCTGGATCCGGTCGCCGACAAATTGATTGTGGCGACGGCGTTGGTGGTGCTGCTGCAAAACGATCCGACTGTGGCCATGCTGCTGCCGGTTGCGGTCATCATCGGTCGGGAAATCACCATATCGGCGCTGCGCGAATGGATGGCAGAATTGGGTGAGCGCGCCAGCGTGGCTGTGCTTGGTATCGGCAAGCTCAAAACGGGCACGCAGATGACGGCCATATCCATGCTGTTGTGGCAGGAACCAACTTTTAATCTTCCGGTTTACCAGTTGGGCTACGCATTGCTGCTGGTCGCCAGTGTTTTGACCCTGTGGTCCATGGCCATCTACTTGCGCGCGGCCTGGCCACTTTTGTCCAAGGCGGACTGACGTTTACGGGTCAAAAATGGGGTCGGGTTGACACTCGGATAAAAACCCCTAAAATGCGCGCTTCCTCGCTGAGGCAGCGGCTTCAAGCACTGCAAACCAGCGACTCCGGAGGGGTTTCCGGAGGTCATGAAAATGACGTAAAATAGACCCAGATGCGGGAATAGCTCAGTTGGTAGAGCGCAACCTTGCCAAGGTTGAGGTCGCGAGTTCGAATCTCGTTTCCCGCTCCAGTTACTGCGGTCCGATGCGCTTCGGAAATCCGCGACATCTGACCCCGGTTCTGCCGGGGTTTTTTGTATGATCTGCACAATGGCTAGGTGGTAGAGTGGTTATACAACGGCCTGCAAAGCCGTGTACACCGGTTCGATTCCGGTCCTAGCCTCCATTAATCATGCATGGCCCGGGTGGCGGAATTGGTAGACGCAGCGGACTTAAAATCCGCCGGCCATTGCGGTCGTGCCGGTTCGATTCCGGCCTCGGGCACCACTTCCAGGTGTCTCATGACGTTCTCCAGTCCTGCCAATTCCGGGCCGCATC
This sequence comes from Oceanococcus sp., assembly GCA_041619315.1. Lineage (GTDB taxonomy): Bacteria > Pseudomonadota > Gammaproteobacteria > Nevskiales > Oceanococcaceae > Oceanococcus. The sequence goes on from JBFKEC010000005.1 coordinate 2,412, forward strand.
TTGAGCGCCGCTGAGCCGGTTCTCAGCGCCCAGGATCTGTGGCTGCGGCGCGGTGATCGCGAACTCTTTGGCGGCTACTCTCTTGCGCTTGGTCGCGCGCAGGTGCTGTGGTTGCGAGCGCCCAACGGACGCGGCAAAACCACATTGCTGCGACTGCTTGCCGGCCTGATTACACCCGAGTCTGGGCGCGTGCAGTGGCGCGGACAGTCATTTTCCGCGCGTCTGGATGAGCCATGTCAGGCGATCAGCTTTCTGGACGAGCGTCTTGGCCTGAGTCGTGACCTGAGCGTGGCGGACAATCTGCGCTATGTGGCCGATATGAACGGCACGCAACTGTCGGCAGTGTGTGAGCAACTCGCGCTTGACGGACTGCTTAAGCGGCACGTCGCGCAGTTGTCCACGGGACAGAAAAAACGCATAGGGATGGCCCGGCTGCTGCTGGAAAATTCACGCGTGTGGCTACTTGATGAGCCGGCCAATGGCCTGGATACGCTCAACCGTGAGCGCTTGTGTGCGCTGATTGATGCACATCGAGAAAATGGTGGCATCTGTGTGTTCGCCAGTCACGATGAGTTGCCATTGAAGCAATCACCACGAGTGGAAACCTTGGAGTTGCCATGCGTGGATTGAATGCCTTATTGCGGCGCGAGTTGCAGCGCTATTGGCGACGTCGCGGTGATGCGCTACAGGCGCCCCTGATTTTCTGTCTGATCTGTCTGGTGTTTCCGCTTGGCGGCGTGCCATCGCCTGAGCATCTGGCGCGCTATGCGCCTGCGGTGATCTGGGCGGGCGCGCTGACCGCCTGCATTTTCGGGCTGGAAGCCCTGTATCGCCAGGAAATGGCCGAAGGCTGGGTCGATGCCATGTTGTTGTCCTCTTGGCCCATGCCCTTGGTGTTGTTTTTCAAAGCCCTGGTTCACTGGTTGTTCACCGGATTGCCTGTGGTGTTGCTGGCTTGGCCTATGAGTCGGGCCTTGTACTTTCCAGCCGATCAGGTGCCCGCCATTCTCTATGGTTTGCTGCTCGGGACACCCGTTTTGGTGTTGCTGGGAGGTATTGGTGCCGGGCTTACTGCTGGCATGGGCCGCGGCGGCCTGTTGACCAGCTTGCTGATGCTGCCGCTGTATGTGCCGGTGCTGATTTTTGGTGCAGGTTGCGGGGTGGCCGCGCACGACGGTCTGCCGTACACAGGTCAGCTATACTTGCTCGCTTGTTTACTCGTCGCGGCTGTTTTTCTCGCTCCTTGGGCCAGCGCCGCGGCCCTCAAGATCGCTAGCGAATCCTCCTGAATTCTATGTGGCTCTGGTTTCACAGGCTCGGCTCAGGCCCGACCTTCTATCCGTTTGCCGGGCGTCTAGCCTGGATTTTCGCCATACCAGGGTTGCTGCTTCTGGCGCACGGGCTGTATGGCGCGCTTTGGCTCGCGCCGGTTGATTATCAACAGGGTGAAGGCTATCGCATGATCTTCGTGCACGTGCCTGCGGCCTGGCTGTCCCTGTTTGTTTACACCTCTATGGCAGTGGCTGCGATTGTGGCCTTGATTTGGCGTATGAAGGTTGCAGAAGCCTATATCGTGGATGCGGCGATCCCCGGTGCGGGCTTTACTGCGGCAGCGCTGATAACCGGCATGTTGTGGGGCAAGCCGATGTGGGGCGCCTATTGGGTGTGGGATGCGCGCCTGACCTCCGAGCTGATTCTGCTGTTCCTTTATTTCGGGGTGCTGGCACTGGATCAGGCGATTGAAGACAAACGCCAAGCCGCCCGAGCGTGTGCGCTACTGGCGTTGGTCGGGGCTATCAATGTGCCCATCGTGCATTACTCGGTGGAGTGGTGGAACACCCTGCATCAGGGCCCGACTGTGAGTAAATTTGATTCGCCTTCGATGGACAGCCGCATGCTGATACCGCTGCTCGAATTGAGTCTGGCCAGCACCTTGTTGTTTGGCACCATCGTGCTGGTGCGCATGCGCGCCACCTTGTTATGGCGAGAGCGGCACAGTCGCTGGGTGCGCGAGATCGTGGAGAGCGGTCGATGAGTGAATTTTTTGCCATGGGTGGCTACGCCATCTATCTGTGGCCAAGTTATGCGGTGTTTCTGGTTGTTTTGTTTGGCACCTGGGGAACCGCAGTGTGGCGCGGGCGTCGAATTCGCCGGGCCATTTTGCAAGATCGCCGGGAGCGCGACAAAACCTGATGACAAGACGACAAAGACGCACCCTGATGGTGCTGGGGATCGTGGTGATGGTCGCTGCCATCGCTGCATTGGCCAGTCAGGTGTTCCGCCAGAACCTGATGTATTTCTACAGTGCGACTGAAGTTGTTGAGGGCCAGGTGCCGGCCGAGGCGCGCATTCGACTGGGTGGTCTGGTGGTTCCAGGCAGCCTGCATCGCGAACCGGCGAGTCTTAAGGTCGATTTCAAAATGGCCGATTGCGACCATTCGGTAGCCGTCAGCTATGAAGGTATCTTGCCGGACCTGTTTCGTGAAGGGCAGGGAATTGTCGCCACCGGACATTTGCGTGATGACGTCTTCGTCGCCGACGAAGTGCTGGCCAAGCACGATGAAAACTACATGCCACCAGAGCTGGCCGAGAAGCTCGGTGCTGATGGCACCGGCCACAGCTGTGCGCCGTTCAAATCCATGGACGCATCATGATTGCAGCGGTTGGTCATTTCACCTTGGCCGCGGCGCTGGCGGTTTCACTGATACAGATGGTGGTGCCGCTATGGGGATTGCGTAGCCGCAATGTGTCGTCCCTGAGTGTGGCGCTGCCAGCAGCGTATGCGTCCTTTGCCCTGATTGTGTGTGCCTTTGCACTGCTCACCGTGGCATTTCTCAACAATGATTTCTCGATCTCATATGTGGCCCATCAGTCCAACAGCGCGCTGCCTTTGATCTACAAGATTTCTGCAGTGTGGGGCGGACACGAGGGTTCGCTGTTGCTGTGGATGCTGATGCTGACGGGCTGGGGAGTGGCAGTGGCGTCGCGATCGCGCAAGCTCCCTTTGGAAATCAGTGCCACCGTGCTGTCTGTCATCGCCGCGATTACCGTCGGATTTTTGCTTTTCGTGCTGCTGACCTCAAATCCGTTTGAACGACTTTTCCCGGCCTTGCAGGAAGGGCGGGATTTGAATCCACTGCTGCAGGACCCCGGTCTGGCGATACATCCGCCCATGCTCTACATGGGTTATGTGGGTTTCACGGTGCCATTTGCCTTTGCCATTGCCGCCTTGCTGCACGGGCGACTGGATACGGCCTGGCTGCGCTGGACGCGCCCGTGGGCGACGTGGGCCTGGAGCTACCTGACCTTGGGCATCATGCTCGGCTCCTGGTGGGCCTATAACGAGCTCGGCTGGGGTGGCTGGTGGTTCTGGGATCCGGTCGAAAACGCATCCTTCATGCCCTGGCTGGTGGGTACCGCCTTGATTCATTCGTTGGCCGCCACGGAAAAGCGTCGGGTGCTCGCCAGCTGGACAATTTTGTTGGCCATTGCAGCCTTTGCATTGAGCCTGCTGGGGACGTTTCTGGTGCGCTCCGGGGTGCTGGTGTCGGTTCATGCGTTTGCGACCGATCCTGCTCGTGGCGTTTATATCCTTGGCTTCTTCAGCGTGGTGGTGGGCGGATCGCTGGCCTTGTACACCTGGCGCGCGGCCAAAATGAGCCTGCAGGCACCGATTCGCTTGAATTCGCGCGAAGGCTTGCTGCTGGTGAACAACGTATTGCTGGTTGTCGCGGCTTTCAGTGTTCTGCTCGGCACCTTGTATCCATTGCTGGTCGATGCCTTGGGTCTGCCCAAGCCTTCGGTTGGCCCGCCCTGGTTCAATGCCACCTTTGTCCCGCTCATGCTGCCGATGCTGGCGCTGGTCGGGTTTTCCTGGCGCGTGAACTGGTGGAAGGCGGATTGGGGCCAGGCTGTGCGCGCCAATCGAATCGCCATGTTGATCGCACTGGTCGGCGGGCTGGCGTTGCCGATTGTGACGCCGAATGTGCGTGGTCTGGGTATTTTCGTGGCGATGATTCTGGCGGTGTGGTGCGTGGTTACCGCCCTGGCAGAAATCCTCGGCTGGCTGCGTAAAGGGCGGCTGCCGCCCGCATCAGTGCTGGGCATGAGCGTGGCTCACCTGGGGCTCGGCGTTTGTGCCATCGGCATAGGGATGGTCAGTCAGGCCGACTCGGAACTGGATCTGGCCATGCGGCCGGGTGATGTGGCCGAGTTTGGAGGCTATCAATGGGAATTTGAGGGCACCGAACATCTTGAGGGGCCGAACTACAGCGCCGAGCATGGCGTGATTGTGGTGCGCGGCGATCAAGGTCAGGAATTGACCGTTCTGGAGCCAGAAAAACGCCGCTATCGTTCCCAGCCCGGTAACCCCATGACCGAATCGGCGATAAATATCGGACTGTTCCGGGATTTGTACGTGTCCTTGGGTGAGCCGTTGGGCGATCAGGCCTGGAGCGTGCGCTTGTATGTCAAACCGTTTATTCGCTGGATCTGGATGGGGGCCATTCTGATGGCGCTAGGCGGCGCGATTGCTGCCACTGATCGGCGTTACCGCATGCGCAAGACACAAGATGAGGGCGTGGCGCTGGCTGGGGCGCAGGCATGAAACGATTGGTGCTGGCGTTTCCTTTGCTGGTGCTTGTGGTCCTGATTGTCGCGCTGGGTCGCGGCTTGTCGCTCGATCCTCGCGAAGTGGATTCACCATTGATCGGCAAACCGGCGCCAGCTTTTACGTTGCCTTTGCTGAGCGGTGATCGACTGGTCAACCAGGACCTTTTTCTTGGGCAGGTCAGCCTGCTCAATGTGTGGGCAAGCTGGTGTGTGGCTTGCCGAGCCGAACACGGCATTCTCAATGCACTGAGCAAGCAGCCCGATATGCATATATATGGTCTCAACTACAAGGATGAGACTATCGATGCCAAACGCTGGCTTGCTGAGCGTGGCAACCCCTATGAGGCTACGCTGCGTGACTATGACGGTCAGGTTGGCATTGACTGGGGCGTTTATGGCGTGCCGGAAACCTTTGTTGTGGACAAGCATGGCGTCATCCGTGCCAAACGCATCGGGCCATTGACCTGGGACTATGTCAATCAGGAATTGCTACCGTTGCTTGAACAGCTCAAGGGCGAGGCATGAGCATGCGCCTGATCGGGTTTTTGATGTTGCTGCTGCCGTTGTTGGCGCAAGCCGACTGGAGTGCGCAGGATGAGCGCCGCTGGCGTGCCTTGAATGACGAGCTGCGCTGCTTGGTGTGTCAGAACCAGTCCATCGCGGAATCGGCGGCACCGTTGGCCGAAGATTTGCGTGCGCAAACACGGCAAATGATTGAGTCGGGGCAATCCGACAAGCAAATCCGCCAGTACATGACGGCGCGCTATGGTGATTTTGTGCTTTATCGCCCGCCGTTCAAACCAACCACCTGGTTGTTGTGGGTGGGCCCGCTGCTCATGCTTATTTTTGGTGCAGGCCTGGTCTGGCGCATGCGGCGTGGCGTTGCACAAGGTGCAGGGCGCAGCGCTGAACAGACGCACGCCGAAGTCGAGCGGCTGCTAAAAGATATAGATAATGACTGAAGTGGTATGGATTACAGGTTTGCTGTTGGCGCTGGCTTCCGGGCTTTGGCTGGTCATCGGCAGTAAGCGCGGCGCGGCCGGGGTCAAGGCGCGTGAGCGTGATCAGCTGAATGCGGAGGCGTTCAAGCGTCAGCGTGACGTTCTCGCGCAGCGCTTAAGCGCCGGTGAGCTCAATCGTGAGCAGCATGGCGAAGCACTGCTTCAGCTCGAACAAACCTTTGCGGCTGAAATGCAGGGTGCTGCGCAAGGTCAAAAGCCACTGCGCAACGCAAGTTGGTCGATGGGCCAGAAACTCGCACTCAGTGTGTTGCCGCTGTTGCTGGCTGCTGCGGCTTTCCAGCTCAGCAATGGGGCACAGCATTTTGCTGTCGCGCAAGCCGCTGACGAGGCGCAACCCAGTGTCGAAGAACTGGTTGAGGCGCTACGCGTGCGCTTGCAGCAGCAACCGGATGATCTGCGTGGCTGGATTATGCTCGGCCGTACATACGGTGCGATGGGCCGGCACGGCGAGGCCGCGCAAGCTTACGCGCAAGCCAACACACTGACTGAAGCTGGCAATCCCGACCTTCTGGTCGCGCAGGCCGAGGCGCTGGCCATGGCCAACGCGCAACATCTGGATGGCGAGGTCGTGGCCTTGATCAATCAGGCGCTGGCGCTTGATGGTGAGCATTTGCGGGCGCTGTGGTATGCGCTGCTTGCTGCCAATCAACGCGAGGATGAGGCCGGACAGCGTGAGTATCTCAAACGCCTGGGTGCACACCCCGGATTGCCCGACGACATGGCTGCGTGGTTGAGCGCTGAGTTCGGCGCACAGTTCCAGCGCACAGCCAGCGTTGTCACGGAATCGGGCTTGAGTTTCCCTATACGTGTGACGGTGGCGCCAGAGTTTGTTGATCAGGTGCCGGCGGATGCGAGTCTGTTTGTATTTGTACGCGCGGCCGACGGGCCGCCCATGCCGCTGGCCGTGTCGCGTTTAAGCCTGCCGCAACAATGGCCGGTGAAAATAACCCTGGATGACAGCATGAGCATGCTTGAGGGCATGAAGCTTTCGTCCTTCGACGCCTGGACGGTGGTGGCGCGCATCACTGCATCAGGGCAGGTTAAAGCCCAATCGGGCGACTGGCAGGCCAGTGTAGATCTGCATGCGCCACCGCAAGACACAATTGAACTCACTATTGATCAGCAACTGCCCTGACGGGCGTTGCAAGACTTATTTGAATCCGGAGTTATTTCACCAATGGCTGAACTGAATTTCGAGCGCATGCCAGCTGCTTTGCTTGCTTTTGGAAAAGTTGCGACATCGCGTGCATCCAAAACCGTCGAGCTCAAAGAACCGCTGATCGCCAGGGCCAGCAAGGTCAAGCCAAAAGGCATGATGGTGGCGGCGTATCGGCGCGTGTGTGGTGGCGAAAAAAGCGCTTTTCTCCCGGTGTGCTATCCCCAGGTCATGGTGTTTCCGCTGCATCTGCATCTGATGGGGCACGCGGATTTCCCGCTCGCAGCCATGGGCATGGTTCATGTCTCGAATCGCATCGAGCAGTCTCAGCCCATGCCTATCGACGCTGAATATGATGTGTCGGTCGAAATCAACAGCATTGAGCAAACGCCGCGTGGCTATGAGTTCGATCTGGTGACCAAATTCGCGGACGCACAAGGTGAAGTTGTGTGGCGTGGCATTACTTCCATTCTGAGCCGCCGCAGTGACAAGAGCGGTGCATCGGGTGGTGCCAAGAAGAAGCCGCCTGCACCGCAGCCCAGCGCGTTGGCGGAATTGGCGACCTGGACCCTCAAAGGCAATTTAGGGCGCCGCTACGCACTGGTTTCTGGCGATATCAATCCGATCCACATTTCGGCGCCAACGGCGAAATTGCTCGGTTTCAAGCGGGCCATCATTCACGGTATGTGGACACTGGCACGCTCGGCCGCAACCATGCCGGTCGATACCGAAGCCGCCGGGGTTTTGGATGTCGAGTTCAAGACGCCGCTGTTCTTGCCGGGCAGGGCCAAGCTGCATGGCGAGGCGCAGGCCGACGGCTATGTGTTTGAAGTCAAAGATGCCAACAACCACAAGCCGATACTGTCCGGGAAATGGACGGCAGGAGCCTAAAGTATGCGTATTCGTAAAGCGGTATTTCCGGTTGCAGGTCTGGGAACCCGTTTTCTGCCGGCGACCAAAGCCAGCGCCAAGGAAATGCTGCCGATTGTCGACAAGCCATTGATTCAGTATGCGGTCAATGAGGCGATCAGTGCCGGTGCCGAGGAACTGGTTTTTATAACCAGCAACAACAAAAACTCGATTCTGGATCATTTCGATCGCTCCTATGAACTTGAGCATTCGCTGGAGCTAAAAGGCAAGACCGAAACGCTGAATGAGTTGCGTGAGGTTCTGCCCGCCGGTGTGAGCTGTATGTACATCCGTCAGCCCGAAGCTATGGGCTTGGGGCATGCGGTGTTGTGCGCGGAGCCGGCTGTTGGTGATGAGGACTTCTCGGTCATCCTGGCTGATGACCTGATCGACGGGAAGCTGCGTCCGTGTCTGGCTCAGATGCAGCGTGTGTACGCCGAATACGGCACGGCCGTGATTGCGGTGCAGCGTGTCCCGCCGGAAGAAACCTACAAATACGGCATTGTCGATGTGGAACCAATCGGCAATGGCGTTAGCCAGATCAAAGGCATCATCGAAAAGCCCAAGCCAGAAGATGCGCCGTCAAATCTGGCTGTGGTCGGGCGTTACATTCTGCCGCCGCGTATCTTCAAGATCCTTGGCTCCACCGGGCGTGGCGCCGGCGGTGAAATTCAACTCACTGACGCGATTGCCAAGATGCTTGAAGAGCAGACCGTGCTGGCTTATGAGTTCGAAGGCACGCGCTTTGATTGCGGTAGCAAACTGGGTTATTTGCAGGCCAATGTGGAGTTCGGACTCAAGCATCCGGAGTTTGCCGGCGAGTTCAAAACCTATTTGAGCAATCTGACCGCGCAATGGGATGCAAAAAAGTGACGTTTACCCCTTGAAAACAGCGATTTTTGCGCCACGTTCTCGTACAATAGCGGAAGTTAATTAATGATCTGGAGAAACCCATGAGCGGGGACCTCATTCGCAAGTTTCTGGCCAGTACACCCATGTCAGGTGTCAGTTCCGGATACGTCGAGGCGGTCTATGAGGAGTACCTGAAAAACCCGGATGCGGTCGACGAAAGTTGGCGCAATTATTTCCGGGGCTTGGGTGATGCCGATCAGTCCGAGGTGGCGCATCGTCCGATACGCTCTTCCTTTGTCACCATGGCCAAGGAACGTGCCCGTCGCGCCCGTCGCGGCGAGGCGATGAATCCGGAGGCGGCCGAGAAGCAGGCGGCTGTCCTGCGCCTGATTAACTATTATCGTGTGCGTGGTCATCAGGCTGCCAATCTTGATCCGCTGGGTCTGGCCAAAGGTCCGCACGTGCCCGATCTTGAGCCGGCGTTCCATGGGCTTGGCGAGCAGGATATGGATACGGTGTTCAACACCGGGTCTCTTGCCGCTGAAGACCGCATGAAGTTGCGCGATATCCTTGATCTCGTGCGCACCGTGTATACCGGCTCGATTGGCGCCGAGTACATGTACATCACCGAAACCAGCGAGAAGCGCTGGATTCAGCGCCGCCTGGAAGGGCAGGTGTATCAGCCGTGGCTGACCGAGCAGGAGCAGCGCACTGTGTTGATGCAGCTGACCGCTGCTGAGGGCATTGAGCGCTATCTGCACACCAAATATGTCGGACAGAAGCGATTTTCTCTGGAAGGTGGCGACAGCCTGATTCCTGCGCTGGATGAACTGCTGCGTCGCAGTACCACGCACGAAGTTGAAGAAGTCATTATCGGCATGGCCCACCGTGGCCGGCTCAATGTGCTGGTCAACACCCTGGGCAAATCGCCGGCGGAACTGTTTGCCGAATTTGAAGGCAAAAACATCGAGGATGACCCGCGCGCATCCGGTGACGTCAAGTACCACATGGGTTTCTCCACGGATGTGGACGTGGATGGACGGCGCTGCCACATGGTTCTGGCGTTCAATCCCAGCCATCTGGAGATCGTCAATCCGGTGGTTCAGGGTTCAGTGCGTGCCCGCCAGGTCCGGCGTGGCGATGAATCCGGCAAGGAAGTCATGCCGGTTCTGATTCACGGCGATGCTGCGTTTGCCGGTCAGGGCGTGGTTATGGAAACCCTGCAGCTGTCGCAGGCCAATGGGTTCTCCACCGGTGGCACGATCCATTTGATCGTCAACAACCAGATTGGCTTCACCACGCCAAATCCGATCGAGGCTGGTGGGCTGCGTGATTCACGCACTTCGCTGTACTGCACCGATATCGCCAAGATGCTTGAAGCGCCGGTGTTTCATGTCAATGCCGACGATCCGGAAGCGGTGGTCTTCATCACGCGTATGGCGGCCGATTACCGCGCCGAGTTCAAGAAAGACGTCATTATCGATCTGGTCTGCTACCGCCGTCATGGTCACAACGAGGCCGATGAGCCTGCTGTGACCCAGCCGCAGATGTACCAGAAGATTCGCAAATGGCCGACGCCTCGCGCGCTGTATGCCGAGCGTTTGGCTGAGCAGGATGTGGTCAGCGCGGATGAGGCGTCCAAGATGCTGGAAGACTACCGAGCAGGGCTGGACCGCGGCGAGAATATCGCGCGTAAAACCTTGGGCATGGTGGGTAACGAGCATACCGTTGACTGGAGTGCCTACCAGGGCGGCGATCACGCTGAAGCCTACGAAAGCACGATTACGCTGAACAAGCTGCGCGATCTGAGTGAACGCCTGCTGCATTTGCCCGAAGGGTTCAGCGTGCATGATCGCGTCAACCGGATCATGAAGGACCGTGCGCGCATGGCTGCGGGCGCAGCGCCGCTGGACTGGGGCTTCGCTGAAACCATGGCGTACGCCAGTTTGGTTGATGATGGTCACAACGTTCGCTTGACCGGCCAGGATTGCGGTCGCGGGACCTTTTTCCACCGTCATGCGCGCCTGCACAATCAGCAGGAGTCGTTGAGTTACACCCCGCTGTCGCACATCGGTCCGGGCGAGTTTGAAGTGCTCGATACGCTGCTGTCGGAAGAGGGCGTGCTTGGCTTTGAATATGGCTACGCTACCGCTGATCCCACGACCATGGTGATCTGGGAAGCGCAGTTCGGCGATTTTGCCAATGGCGCACAGGTTTTGATGGACCAGTTCATCGCTTCCGGGTACTCCAAGTGGGGTCGGATGTGCGGTCTGACCATGTTCTTGCCACATGGCTACGAAGGTCAGGGGCCAGAACATTCCTCCGCCCGACTTGAGCGTTATCTGCAATTGTGTGCGGAAAACAACATGCAGGTTTGCGTGCCGTCAACGCCGGCGCAGATGTTCCACATGATTCGGCGTCAACAATTGCGCAGATTGCGCTCGCCGCTGGTGGTCATGACGCCCAAGAGTTTGCTGCGTCATCCGCTGTCGGTCTCTCAACTTGAAGATCTCACCACTGGGCATTTTCAGCATGTCATTGATGAAGTCGATGACATCGATGTGAAGAAGGTCAAGCGTGTAGTGGTGTGCAGCGGCAAGGTCTACTACGACATCTACAAGGCACGTCAGGATGCCGAGATTGATGACGTTGCGATCGTGCGTCTTGAACAACTTTATCCGTTCCCCAGCGAAGCCTATGGCGCAGCGCTCAAGCGTTATCCCAATGCGCGCGACATTGTGTGGTGTCAGGAAGAGCCGGAAAATCAGGGTGCCTGGTACCAGATCAAGCACCGCTTGCAAATTCCGCTGAGCAAGAAGCATCGCATGATGTATGCCACGCGCCCGGGGGCGGCTTCAACTGCAACCGGTTACAACAAAGTCCATGTGATTCAGCAGAACATTCTGATGCAGGCCGCACTTAAAGAAGGCTCAGTGCTGGTTGGCGGGTAAGTTTTTTCAAGGTCACGAACAGGTTAGGAATCCCTCGAGGAATCAATTTAATGAGTATCGAAATCAAGGTGCCGGCACTGCCGGAATCCGTCACCGAGGCAACATTGGCGGAGTGGCACAAAGCGGAAGGTGACAGCGTAACCCGCGATGAAAATCTGGCGGACCTGGAAACCGATAAGGTTGTCCTGGAAGTGCCAGCCACTGAGAACGGTACTCTGGTCAAATTGCTGGTCAAGCCGGGCGATACGGTCACCGCAGGCGACGTGCTCGCCGTGCTGGAAGCCGGTGATGCTGCGCCTAAAAATACCCAGGACCAGCCTGCGGCGTCCAAGTCCGAAGCGGCCGAAGATGATGCCAAGCCGGCTGCGGATGTTCAGCAAAGCCCAGCTGTTCGCCGTTTGCTTGAAGAGCATGACCTGAACGCCAGCGATATTGAGGCGAGCGGCAAGGGCGGTCGTCTGACCAAGACTGACGTTGAGAAACATCTCAAGAGTGCATCGAACAAGGCTGAAGCGTCACCCAAGCCGGCCGCGGCCCCAGCTGCGGATTCAAAGGTTGGTGATCGGGATGCCGGTGCGGTTGCCGCGGCCCCTTCGCAGGATGAACGCATCGAGCAGCGCGTACCGATGACGCGTATTCGCGCCCGTATCGCTGAACGTCTGATCGAGGCACAGCAGTCCGCCGCGATGCTGACTACGTTCAACGAAGTGGATCTTCACGCGCTGGACAAGCTGCGCAAGCAGTATCGCGATGTGTTCGAGAAGAACCATAAAGTGCGCCTGGGCTACATGAGCTTCTTCGTGCGTGCTGTGGTTGAAGCGCTCAAGCGTTATCCCATCGTCAACGCATCGGTAGATGGCAACGACATCATCTATCACGGTTACTACGATATCGGTATCGCCGTGTCCTCCCCGCGTGGTCTGGTTGTGCCCATTCTGCGTGATGCGGACAAGCTCAGCTTTGCTGAAGTGGAATCGTCGATCCGTGAGTTCGGAACGCGTGCCAAAGACAACAAGCTGACCATGGATGACCTGCTCGGCGGCACCTTCTCGATCACCAATGGTGGTGTGTTCGGCTCGATGATGTCGACCCCGATTCTGAACCCGCCGCAAAGCGCAATTCTGGGTATGCATGGCATTACCAAGAAGCCGGTTGTGGTTGACGATGAAATCGTTATCCGGCCGATGATGTATCTGGCGCTGACCTATGATCATCGCATCATCGATGGGCGCGAAGCGGTGCTGTTCCTGCGCACCATCAAGGAAGTGCTGGAAGACCCGGCACGCATGCTGCTGGAAATTTAAGCACTGCGGCTGGTTGCTGCACCTAAAGTACTCGGGAGCCGGCAGTGCCGGCTCTTTTTACTACCGCGGATAGACCGATCCGCGACAAGGAATGGATCATGAGCAAGAAGTACGACCTGATCGTCATCGGCGCGGGCCCCGCAGGATATGTCGCAGCCATTCGGGCTGCTCAGCTCGGCATGAGCGTGGCGTGTATCGACAAGTGGGTGAACCACGACGGTAAGGCGGCATTTGGTGGTACCTGCCTGAATGCGGGTTGCATTCCGTCCAAGGCATTGCTCGAATCGTCTGAGCTGTATGAACGCGCTCAGCATGAATTTGAAAAGCACGGTATTTCCACCGGCAAGGTCAAGCTCGATGTTGCTGCCATGCAGGCGCGCAAGAGCGGGATTAGCCAGCAGCTTACCGGCGGTATTGCCCAGTTGTTCAAAGCCAATGGTGTTGAGGGGCTTGCCGGAAGCGGGCAGATTCTCGCGCAGGGCAAAGTGGCCTTCCTGCCGCTGGGCAAGAAAAAAGCCGAAGAACTGGAATGCGACAAGGTTTTGATCGCCAGTGGTTCCGAGCCGGTCGAACTGCCGATGGCCAAGTTCGATGGCAAGTACATTGTGGATTCCTGGGGGGCGCTTGAGTTTGACCGTGTGCCCAAGCGCGTCGGTGTCATCGGCGCCGGTGTGATCGGAACCGAGCTTGGCAGCGTGTGGTCACGCCTGGGTGCAGAAACCGTCCTGCTCGAAGCTCAGGATCAGTTCCTTTCGGGTATCGCGGATGCCCAGATCGCAAAGGATGCGCTGCGTCAGTTCAAGAAGCAGGGCCTGGATATTCGTCTGGGTGCGCGGGTGATGTCTGCTGAAGTCAAGGGTGCTGGTGTTGACGTGAAATTCGACGTCAACGGTGAGGAGCACAGCGAGCGCTTCGATCGCCTGATCGTTGCTGTGGGCCGTCGCCCTTACACAGCCGATTTGTTCAGCAGTGACGTCAGCATCGAGCTGGATGAAAAGGGCTTTGTGGCGGTTGATGAGGCTTATCGCACAAGCATGCCGGAAGTGTATGCGGTGGGTGACGTCATTGGTGGCCTGATGCTGGCTCACAAGGGCAGCGAAGAGGGTGTTGCTGCGGTTGAATTGATGGCCGGTCACACAGCCAAAGTGAATTACGATTGCATTCCGTCGGTGATCTACACCGCGCCGGAAGTGGCTTGGGTCGGCAAGACCGAGGAAGCCTTGAAGGCTGCAGGCATCAGCTACCGGGTCGGCAGTTTCCCATTTGCCGCCAATGGTCGTGCCAAGGCGCTGGAAGGCGCTGTTGGGCAGGTCAAAATGCTGGCCTGTGCGGAAACCGATCGGATTCTCGGTGTTCATATGGTTGGCCCGTATGTGTCTGAGCTGGTCGGCGAAATGGTCGTGGCGATGGAGTACGGGGCGACCAGTGAAGATATTGCTCTGACTGTACATGCGCATCCGACACTGTCGGAATCAGTGCATGAAGCGGCGCTGTCGGTTGACGGTCGCGCCATTCACGCCATCAACAAGAAACGCTGATTTTATGATTCGTGGTTTGATCGCATTAGGCTTGGCCGCTCTGGCCACGCCAGCACTGTCCGCCTCGCTGGACATCAGCTTTGGCGAAGACTCCATTCGTGGCGAGTACGCCATGGCCGTTGGTCCACAACGTGCAGACAGCGTGACCTCGCTGGATGCCGGAGTGTTGTATCAGGATGAAAGCGGCAGCGACGCTTTGCTTGGCCATGTCGGCTTGATGATACTTGGTGATACCGGCGCGCCCAAAGCCAATGTCAAAGCCGGGGTCGGCGGCCGAGCCGTTTTCCTCGACAGTGACAGCGGCATTACCGGTGCGGCGATCGCATTGGGCGGCACGCTGGATGGGCGAGTTCCGGATTTCAACCGTATCGGTGGTCGTGCCTGGGTGTTCTATGCCCCTAGCGTGAGCGCGTTTGACGATATCGACAAATACGTCGAGTTCGGCGTGAGCGTGGATTACCAGTTGATTCGCCAGGCCTCCGTGGTGCTTGGTTATCGCAAGCTGGAAGCCGGTCTCGACGGCGGGCCGGACGTGGAAATTGAAGATTCCGCCTTCATTGGTCTGAGGATGGTGTTTTAGATGGCAGGTCACAGTAAATGGGCCAATATCCAGCATCGTAAAGGTGCCCAGGATAAAAAACGCGGCAAGCTGTTCACCAAGCTGGCCAAAGAAATTATCGTGGCTGCGCGTATGGGGGACGCCGACCCGGCGACCAATTCACGCCTGCGCCTGGCGGTGGACAAGGCCAAGTCGCAGTCCATGCCCAAGGACAACATCGAGCGTGCGATCAAGCGCGGCGCTGGTGTGCTGGAAGGTGATGCCTACGAAGAAATTCGCTACGAGGGCTATGGTCCCAATGGCGTCGCGGTGATGGTGGATTGCATGACGGACAATCGCAACCGTACGGTTGCCGAAGTGCGTCACGCGTTCAGCAAGCACGGTGGCAACCTGGGCAATGACGGCTCGGTGGCGTACCTGTTCGACAAGAAAGGCTTTTTCCTGTTCGCGCCGGGAAGCGACGAAGAGCAGATCATGGAAGTGGCGCTGGAAGCTGGCGCTGAAGACATCGTCAGCTACGACGACAAATCGGTCGAAGTGATTACCGGTCCGGACGAATACGAAGCGGTCAAGGATGCCCTGGCCGCGGCTGAGCTTGTGGCTGAAGACAATGATGTCACCATGCGTCCGCAGACCAGCATAGATCTGGATGAAGAGAGCTATGAAAGCATCCAGCGGCTGGTGGATGCGCTGGAAGATCTGGATGATGTGCAGAACGTTTACGCCAACGCCGAAATGAGCGAGTAAATCGTGTCCGCACCGGTGCGCATCCTGGGGGTGGATCCCGGTTCCGTGCGCACCGGTTTTGCCATCATTGATTTTCATGGGCAAAGATTCACCCATGTTCACAGTGGCCATCTGGCTCTGGGAAAGGGTGAAATGGCTCAGCGTCTGGCGCGCATTTTCCAGGGGTTGAATGAGATGATCGAGCAATATCAGCCGCAGATCGCCGCCGTTGAATCGGTGTTTGTGCAGAAAAATGTCGCGACCGCCATCAAACTGGGGCAGGCGCGGGGTGCCGCGATTGCGGCCGTTGCCTGTCACGGGCTCAGCGTGGTCGAGTATCCACCGGCCAAGGTCAAGCAGGCCATTGCCGGTAGCGGGCGTGCTGACAAGCAACAGATCAATTTCATGGTTCAGCGCCTTGTGGCTTTGCGCGAAGTGCCGCAGGAAGACCAGGCCGATGCACTGGCTGTTGCGCTTTGTCATGCCTTTCACATGCCGCTTCAGCGCAAGGGGGTTGCACTGTGATCGGACGACTCAGCGGGATCGTGCTGGAAAAAGCCCCGCCTCAAGTACTGATTGATGTTCAGGGTGTGGGCTATGAGGTGGATGTGCCCATGTCGACGATTTTCGCCCTGCCTGCCGAAGGTGAGCGCACGGTGCTGCACACGCATATGGTTGTGCGCGAAGATGCTCAACTGCTGTTTGGCTTTGCCAGCCGCGAGGAACGCACCTTCTTCCGTGAACTGCTGCGTATCAACGGCATTGGCGCGAAGATGGCGCTGGCCGTACTTTCCACCTTAAGCACCTCGGAACTGATCGCCGTGGTCGAAGCCGGTGATGATGCGCGTCTGACCCGAGTGCCTGGAATTGGCAAGAAAACCGCCCAGCGGGTTCTGCTCGAAATGCAGGGCCGCCTGAGCCGTTTTGAGCATCTACAGGTGCCTGGCCAGGTGCGCGCTGATGGCGGCACGTCGCAGGGGCGTGGCGAAGCCCAGGATGCCCTGCAGGCATTGGGCTATTCTGCCGCTGAAGCGCGCAAGCTGGTCGGTCGTGTGGATGCAACGGTGAGCAGTGCGCAGGATGTTATCCGGCTGGCCTTGCAGGCTGCGGCGCGATGATCAACGAGCCGCGACTGGAAGAGCGTCTGCTGTCACCCCAGGGTGGGGGCGAAGAGGAACGCATTGATCGTGCGATTCGTCCGCGTTCGCTCAAGGAATATGTCGGTCAGGCACCGGTGCGCGAGCAACTGGATATCTTCATCAGCGCCGCGCGGCGGCGTGAAGAGGCGCTCGATCATGTGCTGGTGTTCGGCCCGCCTGGGCTCGGTAAGACCACGCTGGCCCATATCATTGCCAGCGAACTCAATGTCAATCTGCGCCAGACATCGGGACCCGTGCTGGAAAAACCGGGCGATCTGGCCGCGCAGCTGACCAACCTCGAACCCAACGATGTGTTGTTCGTCGATGAGATTCACCGCCTCAGCCCGGTGGTTGAAGAAATTCTCTATCCGGCGATGGAGGACTACCAGATCGATATCATGATCGGGGAAGGGCCGGCAGCACGTTCAATCAAACTTGATCTGCCGCCGTTCACCTTGATTGGCGCGACCACCCGGGCCGGGGCGCTGACCTCACCGCTGCGTGACCGCTTTGGCATCGTACAACGCCTGCAGTACTACAACACCAGTGAACTCACCTCGATCGTGACACGCTCGGCCGGGCTATTGAATGTGCCGATGGACGACGCCGGGGCACGAGAGATTGCACGTCGTTCGCGCGGCACGCCGCGTATTGCCAATCGGCTGCTGCGACGGGTGCGCGACTATGCGGAAGTCAAGGCTGACGGGCGGGTCGATGCGGCCCTGGCCGATGCTGCGCTGAAAATGTTCGAGGTCGATGAAGAAGGCTTCGATCTGATGGATCGCAAATTATTGGGCGCTTTGGTGCATCGCTATGCCGGTGGCCCTACCGGTGTTGATGCGCTGGCTGCTGCGATTGGCGAAAGTCGTGACACGATTGAAGATGTGATCGAGCCTTATCTGATTCAGCAGGGCTTTTTGATGCGCACGCCGCGTGGGCGTCAGGCCACGGCACAAACCTACCGTTTGCTCGGCCTTGAAGCGCCGGGCAACAACGACTTGTTCAAGGGCTGACATGTTTGAGCAGCGCTTTCGCGTTTACTACGAAGATACCGATGCCAGCGGGGTGATGTATCACGCGCGCTACCTGGCATTTTTCGAGCGTGCGCGGACTGAATATCTGCGCGCGCTGGGCTTTGATCAGCATGTCTTGATGGAGCAACAGGGCATTGCATTCACCTTGAGTGACCTGAGTGTGCGTTATCGGCGCCCGGCACGACTGGATGATGAACTCATGGTTTCGGTCGTAGTCGAAAAAGCGGGCGCAGCTTCGGTACAGTTCCGTCAACTTATGTGGCGTCAGACTGCACCTGAGCAAACGCTGGCGGAATTGAGCGTGCGCGCGGGGTGTGTGGCGTATCCTTCCTTTCAAGTAACCCGCATGCCCGAGAATGTGCGGGCCGCATTGCAGAGCAAGTAAATCCTATGTCCTTCAGTCATCTGATTCTAAACGCCAGTTTGCTGGTTCAGATTGTTATGGGGCTGCTGGCCCTGGCGTCTGTCATTTCCTGGTTCATGATCATTCGTAAAAAAGCCACGCTGGATGCACTTCGGCGGGCGGCTGATCGTTTCGAAGACAATTTCTGGTCAGGCGGGCGCTTGAATGACATTGCAGATGCAATGCGCCGGCGCAATCAGCAGCCTTTGGGGCTGGAATCATTGTTTCAGGCGGGTTTCGAGGAGTTCGAACGCACCCGCAACGAAGGTGCCGACCGCGATGAAGTGCTCAGCGCGGCACAGCGTGCGGTTCGGGTTGCGCACATGCGTGAGATTGACCGCCTGGAAAGCGGCTTGCCAGTGCTCGCCACGATCGGTTCGACCTCACCTTACGTCGGTTTGTTTGGCACCGTGTGGGGCATCATGCATGCGTTCATAGGGCTGGGTAATGCCAAGCACGCGACCTTGACCATGGTGGCGCCGGGTATTGCTGAAGCGCTGATCGCCACAGCGATGGGGCTGGTCGCGGCCATTCCCGCAGTTATCGCGTACAACATGTTCACCAGTCAGGTCGACCGGCTTGAATCACGTTTCCATGCGTTTGCCGAAGAGTTCATCGGCATTGTTGAACGTGGCGTGCAGAAACCCTCGGCATGATGCAGCAAAAAAGGCGCCGTTTGGCGCACGAGATCAACGTTGTGCCGTATATCGACGTGATGCTGGTGTTGCTGGTGATTTTCATGATCACCGCGCCACTGCTGACCCAGGGCGTTGAAGTGGATCTGCCGGATGCCGCGGCGGAAACCATGGAATACGACAGTGAAAACGAGCCGGTGGTGCTCAGCGTCGACGCGCAGGGTAACTACTACCTGAATCGTGGCGAAAATCCTCAGGAGCCGGTGAGTGACGAGGAAATCCACAGCATTGTTGTGAGCATACTCAAGCACAAGCCGAACACTTCGGTCGTGGTCGAGGGCGATGAGCAAGTGCCGTATGCCCGGGTGATGTATGCCATGGGTTTGCTCCAGGGGGCAGGCGTTAAAACGCTCGGTTTCGCCACCGAACCACCGCAGTAGTTGAGCCGCGCGATGAAATTTGATGCACAGGATGTGTTTGCCCTGACGCTGGCGATTGCATTGCATGTGTTGGTTGTGGCCATGTTGTGGTTCGGAGCGCCCAGCCTGTTCCAGCAACAGGCTCAGATTGTGCCGATCAAAGCGGTCTTTCTCGACACCCAGCGTCAGCACAATGCCGAGCAGGCACGCCTGCAGGCTGAGGCCGAAGCGCGGCGTAAAGCCGAGGAAGAGGCCAAACGTAAGGCCGCGGAAGAACAAGCTCGCCTTAAAGCTGAAGAGGAAGCGCGTAAAAAGGCCGAGGCTGAAGCGCGACGCAAGGCTGAGGAAGAGGCCAAACGTAAGGCGGAAGAACAGGCCCGACTAAAAGCAGAAGAGGAAGCGCGCCAGAAGGCCGAGGCGCAAGCGCGTCGCAAAGCTGAGGAAGAGGCCCGCAAGAAAGCGGAAGCTGAAGCTCGGCGTAAAGCCGAGGAGGCAGCGCGTAAAAAAGCCGAGGCCGAGGCCCGTCGCAAGGCTGAGGAGCTAGCGCGCAAAAAGCGTCAGGAAGACAACGAGCGCCGCATGCGCGAAGCGCTGGCCGCCGAGGAGGCGGCCATACAGGCAGAGCGTGAAGCGGCCGCTCAGGCCAAGCGTGATGCGACCGATCGCGAACGCTATCAGCGCCAGTTGTTTGAACATATTCAACGGCACTGGTCGCGCCCAGCAGGCGTCGATGAGGATTTTTCCTGCCGCATTCAGATCAGTCAGCTGCCCGGAGGTCAGATCCAGAACTTCAAGCTGCTGCAAAGCTGTGGAAACAATTTCCTCGACGCCTCGGTTGAAAAGGCCATTCGCAGCGCCGATCCGCTACCCTTGCCGGAGAACAAGCGGGTTTTTGAACGAACACTGACTTTGATATTCCAACCGTGATGATGAGCCGAATTCTGATACCACTGCTGTGGCTGCTGTGCATGCCCGCCTATGCGAACCTTGAGATCACGATCACCGGAGGGCAGCTTGAGCCCGTTTCCGTGGGTGTGGTGCCGTTCAAGGTTGAAGCGCTGGACAATCTCGACACCGATGTGGCCCGTATTGTTGAGGCGGATCTGGCCAGCAGCGGCCTGTTTGCACCGTTTCCGCGTGAGGACATGATTGCGCAGCCGGGGCGGGCTGAAGATGTGCGCTTCGAGAACTGGCGCGCCCTGGGGGTTGAGCATCTGGTCGTGGGCACAATCCGGCGCGGCTCGATGGGCAATTGGCTGGTTGAATTTCGCATGCTCGACGTGTTCAGCGGCAGCGAATCGCTGGCCTATGAAATTCCGGTGAGCGCCAGTGGACTGCGCTACGCCAGTCATCAGATCAGCGATCTCATCTATCAGAAGCTGACCGGTCACCGCGGCGTGTTCAACACCCGTATTGCCTATGTCACGGCGGAAGGTACGGTTGAAAACCGGACCTACAAATTGATGATTGCGGATGCCGATGGCTATGATCCGCGTCAGCTGGTCAGTTCGCGGGAACCCATCATGTCACCGGCGTGGTCGCCGGACGGACGCCAGATGGCGTTTGTGGCTTTCGACCAGGGCCAATCTGCGGTTTACCTGCAAACCGTGGCAACGGGCGTGGTGCGCAAACTGACCAATTTCCGCGGAATCAACGGCGCGCCGGCGTTTTCGCCGGATGGGCGCAAGCTTGTGATTACGCTATCGCATGTTGGCAATCCAGAAATCTACGAGCTCGAAATTGCCACAGGCAATACGCGCCGGCTGACCAACGATCCGGCGATTGATACCGAGCCGTCCTATTCACCCGATGGTCAGTTTGTGGTGTTCACCTCGGACCGGGCAGGGCGCCCGCAGATTTACCGTATCCCGGTGAGTGGTGGTGAACCCAAACGCCTGACCTTTGAGGGGCGCAGCAATGCACGTGCGACCTACTCGCCCGATGGACGTTTCCTGAGTCTTGTGCATCAGGCTGATGATGGTGGCTTCCGGGTTGCGGCACTGGAACTTAAAAGCAACAAACTACGTGTTCTGAGTGATGGGCCGCTGGACGAAAGCCCAAGCTTTGCGCCCAATGGCGTTGTTATAATTTACTCGACCAAAGGGTCACGCGGTGCGGAGCTCGCAACCGTGGCCATCGATACCGGCATACAACAAGGTCTGAGTCAGCCCGGCGATGTCAGGGAACCGGCCTGGTCTCCGTTCAACAAGTAGGACGACACAATGAAAAACATATTTGGCACTTTGATCCTGAGCGCCGCGCTTGCAATGGCGGGCTGTAGTTCGACACCGGATCAGCCGGAGGACACCGACACCTACGACCAGGACAACATGGGGCAGCTTGGCGGCCTGGATGGTCAGGGCGTCGAAGACCGTGATCTGGGGCAGGCGAACTCGCTGAGTCAGGCTGAGCAGCGAGATGCGGCTTTGCGCCAGCAGCTCACCGTTTACTTTGATTACGACAGCAGTCAGATTCGCGCCGACTACCTGCCGGTACTTGACGCTCATGCACGGTATTTGCGTGACAATCCCACGGCACGTATCCGCCTGGAAGGTCACACCGATGAGCGCGGCACGCGTGAATACAACATCGCTCTGGGCGAGCGTCGTGGTGAAGCCGTTCGTCGCGCACTGTTGCTGCGTGGCGCCGCGCGCGCCCAGCTGCTGGTCGTGAGCTACGGTGAAGAACAACCTGCGGTGCTTGGAGCAGGTGACAGCGCCTGGGCCAAGAATCGCCGCGTCGTCATGGTTTATCAATAATGCGTATACCCGTCGTCCTCGCCGTTGCGCTCCTGAGTGGCTGTGCAAGCATGGGTTCAGAGCCCGATCCTGTGCAGCTCAAACTCAATGCGCTTGACGCTGAAAATCAGGAATTGCGTTCAGAGCTTGCGGAAACGCAACGACGCCTGAGCGGGCTCGGGGCGGTGGGTCTGGGCAGCAGTGTGGCCAACATGGAAGAGCAGGTGCGTATGCTGCGCGGCCAGGTTGAAGAGCTGCAGTACAAGCTGGATCGGCAAAATGAACGCCAGCGTGCTCTGTACGTGGATCTTGATAGCCGCTTGCAAGGACTGGAAGGTGGCACTGGCAGCAGCGCGAGTACATCGCGCCAGCAGCAAGACAACAATGCTGATCAGAAAGCTTACCTTGCGGCGTTTCAGAGTCTGAAAACGGGTAGCTATGGTCAGGCCATTGGTGCCTTTCAGGATTTTCTTGGCAAGTATCCGGAAAGCCCGTATGCGCCCAACGCGCAATATTGGATTGGCGAGGCGTTCTATGTTGACCGCGAATTCGACAAGGCCTGGGATGCGTTCTCCAAGGTTCTGAATCGTTATCCGGCCAGCGCCAAGGCCAGTGATGCCTTGCTCAAGCAGGGCCTGTTGCGGGTCGAGCAGGGCAAGAGCGATGAGGGGCGTGGCTTGCTGGGCAAGGTGGTCAGCGACTATCCCAACAGTACCGCTGCCAATCTGGCTCGCGAGCGCCTGCAGCAGATGGGCGGTGAGTGAGCTTGCAACACATTCAGGCGCGCCATCAGCAAGCAAATCCAGATCGCGCCTGAAGATCACCGAAGTGTTTCGCTCGCTACAGGGCGAAGCGCTGCAGGTCGGCTTGCCGACCACGTTTATTCGCCTGACCGGGTGTCCGTTACGCTGCCATTACTGTGACAGTGCTTATGCGTTCCACGGTGGGCAGTGGCGAGAGATTGACGACTTACTGAGCGATCCACTGGTGACGGGCACCCGTCACGTGTGCGTAACCGGCGGCGAACCTCTCGCACAGAAACCGTGTTTGCAGCTGCTTAAAGCCCTGTGCGATGCCGGTCATGCGGTGTCGCTGGAAACCAGCGGCGCGTTGGACATCACCCAGGTCGATGCGCGCGTCAGCCGCGTTGTGGACATCAAGACGCCGGATTCCGGTGAAGTGGGGCGCAACCTCTGGGACAATCTTGGTCATCTGCATGCGCACGATCAGGTCAAATTCGTGATCTGCAGTCGTACGGATTTTGAATGGGCGCTGGAGATCATTCAGCAATACCGTTTACTGGACCGTTGTGCGGTGTTGGTATCGCCTAGTTTCGAGCAGGTTGACGCGGCTGAACTGGCGCAATGGGTGCTGGACAGCGGGTTAGAACTGCGTTTTCAGCTGCAACTGCACAAACTGTTGTGGGGAGATAAACCTGGACACTGAACACAGCCAGGATGCGGTGATTTTGCTCTCCGGAGGGCTGGATTCGGCAACCGTGCTGGCCATTGCGCAGTCGCAGGGCTACCGCTGTCACGCTTTGAGCATCGCCTATGGACAGCGCCATGTGGCCGAACTTGAAGCGGCGCGGGCGTTGGCCGAAGCTGCCGGCTGCCTCAGCTACCGTCGCATTGAAATGGATATGCGCCTGATTGGTGGGTCTGCGCTGACGGATATGGCGATCGATGTGCCGACCACGCCGACTGACGACATCCCCATCACCTATGTGCCCGCGCGCAACACCGTATTCCTGTCGCTGGCCATGGGCCTTGCAGAGGTTGTCGGCGCGCAAAATCTGTTTCTTGGCGTGAATGCGGTGGATTACTCGGGTTACCCGGATTGTCGCCCGGAATTTTTGAAACAGTTTCAGGCCCTCAGCCAGGTCGCGACCAAGGCCGGGGTCGAGAGCGGGCAGGGGCTGAATATTCATGCGCCGCTGGTGCACCTGAGCAAGGGCGAAATCATTCGCCAGGGCCTTGCGCTGGGCGTTGATTACGCCGCAACGGTGTCGTGTTATCAGGCCGATGAACAGGGCCGGGCATGCGGCCAATGTGACAGCTGCCGCCTGCGGCGTGAAGGGTTTTTGCAGGCTGGGGTGGCCGACCCGACAAGATATATCAGTACAAGCACTTGAAATCGTCGCGAAAATGACTATCCTTTCGCGCTCCGCTGGCGACGGCGGAAGTAAAAAGCAGTAACCGGGCCGTTAGCTCAGTTGGTAGAGCATCGGACTTTTAATCCGCTGGTCCCGCGTTCGAGTCGCGGACGGCCCACCAAAATCTCGAGACTTGATGTGCACTTCGGTGCCTTGAAGTCAGATTGCTGAATCGCTTGGCAATCGCATAAAGCCAGCCATCGCGCTGGCTTTTTTGTGCCCGCAATCTGCGCGCACCTCTGGTCCGGGCAGGCCAAGCGTCAAGCCTGGCAACTCAGGTATAATTTCGGGCTTTTTCGGCGGCGTGAAAACGTCGTTACAAGTCCTCACATACCGGAGTACTCACCATGACCCAACGCGTGGATCGCGCTGGCCTGCAGGTTGCGGCTGTTCTTGATTCGTTCATTGCTGAACAGGCTCTTCCGGGCACCGGCATCAGCGTGGAAAAATTCTGGGACGGTTTCGCCGCAATACTGGCGGATCTGGCGCCGAAGAACCGTGCGTTGCTGCACAAGCGTGACGAACTGCAGACGCAGATCGATGCCTGGCACCGTGAACGTGTCGGTCAGCCGATCAACATGGACGAGTACAAGGCGTTTCTGAGCGAAATCGGCTATCTGGTTGAAGAGCCGGCTGATTTTCAGATCAGCACGCAGAACGTTGATCCGGAAATCGCCGAGGTTGCAGGGCCGCAGCTGGTGGTGCCGGTGATGAACGCGCGCTTTGCGCTGAATGCGGCAAATGCGCGCTGGGGCAACCTGTATGACGCGTTGTACGGCACCGATGTCATTTCCGAAGAGGGTGGCGCAGAGCGTGCAGGCGGCTACAACCCGGTGCGTGGTGGCAAGGTCATCGAGTTTGCGCGCAAATTCCTGGATGAAAGTGTGCCGCTGGCCAGTGGCAGCCATGCCCACAGTACGGCCTACCGCATTGTGGATGGGCAGCTTGAAGTGAAGCTGTCATCGGGCGAAACCGCTACGCTCAAAGATGCCTCGGCGCTGGTCGGTTACCGCGGTGATGCACAGAGTCCGTCGGCCGTGCTGCTGGTGCAGAACGGGATGCACATCGAAATTGAGATCAACGCCGATCATCCGGTTGGCCGTGACGATCCGGCGAAGGTCTGCGCAGTGCATCTGGAATCGGCGCTTACCGCCATTCAAGATTGCGAAGATTCCGTGGCTGCTGTCGATGGCCCGGACAAAACCGTGGTTTACAGCAACTGGCTGGGCCTGATGAAGGGCACGCTGGAAGAGTCCTTCAACAAGGGCGGCAAGGTGATGACGCGCCGTTTGAACCCGGATCGCGAGTACACCGCGCTTGATGGCAGCACATTGAGCCTGCCCGGGCGCAGCGTGCTTCTGGTGCGCAATGTCGGGCATCTGATGACGGTTGATGCGGTGCTCGACGGCGACGGCAACGAAGTGCCCGAAGGCATTCTTGATGCGGCAGTGACCAGTGTCTGCGCCATGCATGATCTGGCCAAAACCAGCGGTGCGCGCAATTCGCGCAGCGGCAGTGTGTACATCGTGAAACCCAAGATGCACGGCCCCGAAGAGGTTGCGCTGACCTGCGAACTGTTCAACCGGGTTGAGGATCTGCTGGGGCTTGAGCGCAATACGCTCAAAGTCGGCATCATGGATGAAGAGCGTCGCACCACGGTGAACCT
This sequence comes from Oceanococcus sp., assembly GCA_041619315.1. Lineage (GTDB taxonomy): Bacteria > Pseudomonadota > Gammaproteobacteria > Nevskiales > Oceanococcaceae > Oceanococcus. Next base: position 28,229 of record JBFKEC010000005.1, read on the forward strand.
CAAGGCCTGCATCTATGAAGCACGCGAGCGCGTGATCTTCATCAATACCGGCTTTTTGGATCGCACCGGTGATGAGATTCATACCTCCATGGAAGCCGGCCCGCTGTTGCCCAAGGGCGACATGAAGTCACAGCCGTGGCTGACCGCGTACGAAGACTGGAATGTGGACATCGGCCTGGCCTGTGGCTTCAATGGCCGCGCCCAGATCGGCAAGGGCATGTGGGCCAAGCCGGATGAAATGGCAGAAATGCTGGCGGCCAAGCAGAACCATCCGCTGGCCGGGGCCAACTGTGCCTGGGTGCCGTCACCGACCGCAGCCACCCTGCACGCGATTCACTACCATCAGATCAACGTGCTGGCTCGTCAGCGCGAACTGGCCACGCGTGAACGTGCCAAGCTGGACGATATCCTGACCATTCCGCTGTTGGCCGATCCGAGCAGCTTGAGCGCGGAGCAGATTCAACAGGAACTGGACAACAATGCCCAGGGCATTCTTGGCTACGTTGTGCGCTGGATCGATCAGGGTGTGGGCTGCTCCAAAGTGCCGGATATCGACAATGTTGGGCTGATGGAAGATCGTGCGACCTTGCGTATTTCCAGTCAGCACATTGCCAACTGGCTGCGCCACGGCGTTTGCACGCAAGAGCAGGTCATGGCGACGCTCAAACGTATGGCTGAAGTGGTTGACCGCCAGAATGGTGGCGACCCGCTGTATCAAAACATGGCGCCGAACTTTGATCAGTCGGTGGCTTTCCAGGCTGCCTGTGATCTGGTGTTCAAGGGTTGTGAACAGCCCAGTGGTTACACCGAGCCGGTCTTGCACGCGCGTCGCATCGAAGCCAAAGCCGGCTGAGGTTCGCGATGGGCGTAAGCCCCGCAAAATGGCGCAGTGTGGCGCTGGGTTTCGGTCCGAAATCCAGCGCCGGTCTGCACGATGTGCAAGCGGCCGATACGGGGCTGTGGGCACTGGCCCAGGACGCCAATTTGCAAGAGGGCGGTTGCGCGCTTGAGTTGCTGCGCAGTGTGCAGGAGCAGGTTGCCCGTGGTGAAGACCTCACGGCTGCGTTTTTGGTGGCGCACGGCCGTGTGCAAAAGCAGCAGTCTGCCAGCGGCGCGCGCATTGTCGCGTTGCGCCGACATGGAGGCAGTCTCGAGCTGGCCTGGGTTGGCGCCATGCGCGCCTATCTGGTGCGCGAGCGCCGTGTGCTTCCTCTGACCCGTGAGGTCAACAGCGGTGGCAGTGGTTATCTTGTGACCACAGAGCGTATGGCTCAGCTTGGGGCGCCGGGGCGGGTTCGGCCCAAAATCGACCGCAATCTTCTGAATGCCCACAAGGGTGATTACCTGATACTGAGCGGTGATCAGGTGGACGAATCACTTGTGTTTGACGCGCTGCCGCGCTGTCTTGGTGGTATCTGGAGTTTCGATTACAAGGCGCGCCGGGTGCAGGATCTGTTCACCAAGAACAGCGCTGTAAGTGGACGTGTGGTGATCTGTCAGGCCTGCAAATAGCGCCATGGTGCTACAGCGCCAGTCCAGCATCGGCCTTGACCTCTTCAATCACCGTGTAGGTGTGGGTTTGGGCTACACC
>JBFKEC010000006.1:0-29572 GCA_041619315.1 Oceanococcus sp.
GCCTTCAACCACAGTTTCCAGCACGAACTGGCCATCTGCGCTCTGGCGCAATACCCACAGCTTGTCGTTGCCGTCGCCGGGTACAACGATATCCGGCCAGCCGTTGCCATCAATATCACCAACGCTGAAGATGCCCGGCGTACCCTGACTTGCCGGACTGCCCGCCAGCGTGATGCGGAATTCCTGCGACACAATCTGATACGGCCACTGGCTGAGCTCTTTCGGATTGTCCGGGAATTCGAAGATGTACATGCCGGGCGGAATCAGTTCTCCATTCGCATCAATCATGCGCGGATCATCCTGATGATTGTGTGAGCCGACCACCAGTTCGACTTCGCCATCCAGATCCATGTCCACAATTTCCATGTGATAGCCCAGTCCAATGGTGCTATCAATGCTGTGGTTGGCCCATTGCCCAGCGTAGCTGTTGGCTTCAGACGGTGCTTCAAGCTGTTCCAGCCAGATCACCGAAGGTCTGGCTGGATACCCGAAAAAGTGCGTCAGCAGTATGTCCTGATCACCATCACCATCGACATCGTGCATCTTCAGAAACACGCCGCCGACATCATCCTTAAGCACGTGATATTCGAACTCACCGTTGTCCAGTTGGCGATACCACTCGACCTTGAGCAATTCATTGCCATCCGGACTGCCCATGGTATTGGTCAACAAATCCTGGGTCTGCGCCGAGGTGGTCACAACATCGAGCAAACCGTCACCATCCAGATCGAGCTGAGCGGACTCATGCCAGAAAAAGTTGCTCGCGGTCCAGCGTGTCTCATCGGAAAAGTAGTGACGCTCGGTGAATTCCGGCCCTTCCAGCCAGAACTGGGTACCACCAAACGTGCTCAGAAAGCCGGTTTGAACGAGGATGTCCTTGACTCCATCCTCGTTGATATCCATAACCTGCGGGGTGTTGATGAACGGGAAACCATTCAGCAGAGACGGCTCAACCAGCACCCGCTCTTGCCATGGTCCTTCCAGCCCCTGCTCGGTGCTGAACACGCGCAATCCACCGCGTGACAACACCCCCGGCGGCCCTGGCGGGCTCACCTCGAGCAGGGTCGAAAGTATGATTTCCTTGACCCCGTCGTTGTTCAGGTCGTCCACCGCCAGGAACGCCGCCGACTGCTGCGGGTCCTTGACGGTGTAAGCAACGTACTCACCAGCCGGCACGCCGGCGGCTACGTCCTGGCGTGCTGTGCCGCTCTGATCACCGCAACCTGCGGCCAGCAGCACGGCCCCCGTCATCGCAATCTGATGAGCATTTTTCATAGGCTTAGAACTTGAATTTCAGCGCGGTACCCCAGGTCCGGCCCGGGCCTTTGCCTACCAGATACTGATTGAACACTCCAAGCACGAAGGCGCTGGACGGATAGTCTTCGTCGGTCAGATTCTTGACCCAGCCCAGCACTTCCCAACGGCCATCCGGGCTGGCCAGATTGAACGAGGCGTTGTACAGCTGACGATCCGGCACCCAACCCACATTCAGCGGGGTCAGATACTGCTTGCTCTGATAGCTGGTATCCACGCGCGCCATGACATCCCAACCGTACAGATAGGTGTTGTAGTTGACGCCCAGATTGCCCTGCACCTTGGAGGTCCGGGCCAGCTGATTGCCACCGATGCTGCCATCCGCCGGGCAGGTCACGCCGTCACAATGGAACGCGCCATCTTCCTGCTCACCGGCCGCATAGATCACATCGTCGTCATACTTGGCTTCGTTGTAGGTCATGCCAAGATCCAGCGAGAAGCCGTACGGCAGATGCAAGCGTGATTCCAGCTCCATACCGAGACTGCTGGCACCACCGATGTTGGTGATGATGTCCGAGGTCGAAAGACCGGCTTCGGACGGCGGCACCCCACCCTGCAAACCCGTCCAGTCGATGTAGTAAACCGCTGCGTTCAGGGTCAGCGCACGCCCGAAGAACTGGTTCTTGGTACCGATTTCATAGGTCCAGTTTTCTGCTTCGTCGTAGGTCAGATCGGCCGGATCATCGGCGTTGTTGAAACCGCCGGATTTCACCCCCATAGCCGCCGAGGCATAGACCATGCTGTCATCCGCGAACGCCCAGTTGATGATCCCGCGCGGGGTGAAGTAGGCAAAGTCCTCGCTGTCATACGGCACCACCAGCGAGCTTTCGATCGAGTTGGCAAACAGCGGCATGACCGGGTGTTCAGGCAGGTTGTAGGTCACGGTTTCCTGATAGCCCAGCATGAACGAGTCGGTATAGCGCTCGACCTCTTTGCTTTCAATCGTATAGCGTGCTTCCAGCGTGGTTTGCAGGCTGTCCGTGATGTCGATGGTGACCGAGGCAAACAGGGCCGAAATCTCGTCCTTGAAGGCGGTCCATTCGCCGCGATTGTCACCACCGTGCTGACGCACGAACTGGTCATAGGCCGTGCCCATGGTCAGCACGGTCTGATCAGCCAGCGAGTTGGGGTGGCGCAACGGCAGATTACAGTTGGCAATGTTTTCCGGCGTATCCGCATTACACAGATCGTTGATGAACAGCGCGGTCCATTCTTCGTCTTCGACCACCGAGTAGTAGGCACCGAAGCTGGTGCGTATGGCCGGATTCAGTTCCCAGTCGAAACGCAGTTCATGCGAGAACGATTTGAGTTCAGAGTTGGGCCGCGAGCTGGCCGTGTTGGCGAAGGTGTAAGCCGCATCGCTGTTCGGGTCCAGCAGGTAAACCGCCGCGTTGGTCAGCATGGCGCGGCCGACCAGCGGGTCTTCGTCACTGGTGCCGCCATCGGTGTAGGAGCTGTGGTCAGCGGTACCGAACAGATAGTAGGCGGTCAGCGCCTCGGTAATGTCATAGTCCAGCGAGAATGTCAGGGCGCGGGTCTCGCCGACAAAGCCAACCGCGCGCGGATCAACCACGATGCCATCCACCGTACGTTCGGCCACATCCGAGGCGTAGTTCGGCAGCTCACCACACCACAAGGTATAACCGGTGCGGTTATGGGTCGGGCTGGGCAGACCAATGTCCGACACGGTTGCGGTGTTGCAGTTGAGGTCGTTCTGGGCTTCTGTGCGCATACCGAAACGGGCCGTATTGACCCCGGAGATGCTGTAGCCCGGCGAGGTTTTATGAATCATCTCGCTGCTGTAATAGCCAATCCGTGTGCGCAACTCAGCGAGCGGCTCCCAGGCCAGTGACACACTGAAGGTTTCGTCATCATGGCCACCAAGATTGCCACGCACGTTCTCGCCATACGGATCGGCATTGGCGACCGGGTGGTTGTTCTTGGTGTGCCCATCGTAGTTGGAGATACCGGCCGAGAATTTGCCGAACAGGGTCTGCGTATCATCCAGCGGACCACTGGCACTCAGACGATATTGTTCGCGACCGTTGTCACCAATGGTGGCCATCAGATAGCCACCCGGCTGCGCGCCCGGACGCAAGGTGATGTAGTTGACCGCGCCGGCAAATGCATTACGCCCGTACAAGGCGTTCTGCGGGCCTTTGACCACCTCGACACGCTCCATGTCGATCATGCCCAGATCGAGCATGCTCTGGCGCTGCAGATACACCCCGTCGAGGAAGAACGACACGTTCTGAATACGCGAGGTGGTGAACTGCTGGGCCAGACCGCGAATCACCGCGTTGCCATGCGCACCACCCGACTGGAAGGCTTCAAAGGTAAAGCCGGGCGTCGCGGCGGCGATGTCATCCAGACCGCTGAAGCCACGCTGCTCGAGTTCTTCGGCGCTAAACGGTGTCACCGACAGCGGCACTTCCTGTATCGACTCGGAACGCTTACGCGCGGTGACCACAATCTCTTCAAGATGTGCCGGCTTGGCCGCCTGTTTTTGAGCCTCAGCCAGTTCAGCGCCGGTCGGCACGCCTTCCTCTTCAAGCTCGACCACCGGTGCTGAATCCTGCTCTGACTCCGGCTCCTGTTCCGACGCTTGCTGCGATTCCGACGCTTGCTGCGGTTCATCCTGAGCCGCGCTTTGAGTCGTTGCAGGTGCAGTGCTTTGAGCCTGCTCGGAAGAAGGACTACTAGCGCCAAACAGAGCGTCCAGATCATCATCCTGGGCCAATGCATTTCCTGCCATACCGCACATCAACGCAGCCATGGCCACGAATCGCGGTTTCACAAACCCCACCAACAACATAGAAAGTTCCTTTGCTTGAGCTTCAGCATGCCAACCCCGTTTCATCCGTGATTCATGCGGGCTGACAGAATGCGCCGTATAGCTGAAAATCGTGCCGACAACCGGCGTTGATCTAATGTACTATTGTTATATCATTTGCACAACATGATTAACGCCCAGCAAGGTCTATGCCAAAGTACTCCGTTGCCGTTGCCCTGTTTGATTACCTCCCGATACTGGCGAGCGCCGTCGCACTCGGGTGCTTAGCGCGCCTGCTCGCCACAAGCACCAGCGCCCTATATAAGGTGTTCCTGGTCGGCGCCGCCTCCGTTATCGCCGGAGGACTGTGCAAAGCCAGCTGGAAACTGCTCACAGCGCTGTCCATCACGCCGCCACCGGGGCTCGACACTCTGCTGTTCCTGCTGATGCCGGCCGGCTTCGTCATGATCGCCGTGGCACTGCACCAGTATCGCCACAGCCTGCACCAGTTCAGAACGCCGACGGTGATCTCAAGCAGCTATGCCATCGCCTGGCTGCCTGCCCTGCTGCTGGTGGTGATGTTGCCGGAATCACGCATGTGGTTCGTATGGCTGCTGGCGCTGAGCGTCATCGCCAACGCAGGCATGCTGTGGCAGTGCGCGGGTATCGCACGCGCTCAAGCCGGCGGCGCGGCACTCAGCATAGGTTTGTTGGTCTACAGCTTTTGCGCCGCCATGGGCATGGCCGGACTGTCGCGCCTGCCTGAGGGTGAATTGACGGCATGGGCCCAGGAGCTGACCAATCTGAGCGGTCAAATGGCGCTGGCCATCGCGTGCTGGCGCATACAACAAAAAGGACAACTCTCATGAGTTTGCATCACCACCCCCGCCTGCTTGCGGCTGTGCTGTTATTTGCCAGCGCGCTGCCGTGGGCACACGCACTCGAGGTTGGAGAAGCCTTGCCCGCGTTCGCACTTGAAGATGCCACCGGCAGCGAAGTGGTCCTGCTGGAAACACACAACAGAATCTATGCCACCGCAGATCGCAAGGGCGGCAAGCTGATTGAACAGGCCATGGAAGGTTTAGATCAGACCGCCCTGGATGCTCACAACGCCGTGCTCATCACAGAAATCAGCAAAGCGCCTGGTTTTGTCCGCGGCATGATCAAATCCGGGCTGGAAGATCGCAGCTATATCAACTGGGTCGACGACTCCGGGCGCACGCGCAAGTTGTGGCCCTACCGCAAGAATCACGTCACCGTCATCGACCTGCACGCATTCGAAGTTCAAGCCATACGATTCGAGCGCGATCTCGCAACGCTTAAAGACTGGCTGACAGCGCAGCCGGATGAGCCCCAAGCCACACCCGAAACACCCGAACAGGAACAAGACTAGCCATGCAAACGTCCGACAAGACCGCCCGCGAAATCTGGGCCGAGGTCAAAGCCAACCCGAACCGTGCCCGCTTCGGCTACGGACGCAAGGCCGCGCTGGTCAACATCGATCTGCAACAGGCTTACACCGCGACCGACAAGTTCAAAACCGCCTATGAGACCGATCCGCGCCAGATCGAGCACATCAATGCGCTGGCCGCAGGCATGCGCAAACTGGGCTGGCCGGTGGTGTGGACCCATGTGGCGTTTTTAGACTCGGCAGAAGATGCCGGCGTGTGGGGCACCCGCACGGACACGCCGGATTCGCTGCAAAACATCAAATACAACTCCGAGCGCCATGCCTTCGATCCACGCTGTGAGATTGCCGAACAGGACGTGATCTATACCAAGCGCATGCCCTCGCCGTTCTTTGAAACACCATTGCAGTCTCTGCTGGTGTGGCATCAGGTCGACACCGTGATCATCACCGGCGGCTCGACGTCGGGCTGCGTGCGCGCCGGCGCGGTTGATTCGCTATCACGCGGGTATCGCACTATCGTGCCGGAGCAGTGTGTGGCCGACAAACACGAGTCCTATCACTTCGCCAATCTCACCGACCTGATGCTCAAGTACGCTGACGTTGTCGACGTCGCGGAACCGCTCGACTGGCTGGCTGCGGAGGCCGCCAAGGCATGAAGGACAACCCCGGACTCTACGACTACTGGGCGTACAAAAACCGGCCAAAGATTCGCTGGCCGAATGGCGCACGCATCGCATTGTGGGTTGCACCCAACATCGAGTTTTATGAACTCAATCCGCCGGCCAATGCTTATCGCAAAGCCTGGCCCACACCGGCGCCCAGCGTGCCTGGCTACGCGATCCGCGACTATGGCAACCGGGTTGGCCACATGCGCCAGATGCGCCTGCTGGAAAAATACGGCATCCGCGGCTCGATCTCGCTGTCAGCAGCACTGTGCCAGCATCACCCGGAAATCATCGAGTTGTGCAAAGAACGTGACTGGGAATTCTTCAGCCACGGCATCTACAACACCCGCTACACCTATGGCCTGAGTGAAGATCAGGAACGGGCGATGATTGAAGACGCCATGGAGACGATTGAAAAAGCCGTCGGGCGGCGTCCCGCCGGCTACCTGGCCCCGGCACTGTCGCACTCCGAAGTCACGGTCGATCTGTTCGCTGAGGCTGGCGGTCTGTACACCTGCGATCTGTTCCACGACGACCAGCCCACACCGCTCAAGCTGCGCAGCGGCAAGCGTTTTGTATCGCTGCCCTACTCGCTGGAAATGAACGACACCATCGCCTATGTGGTGAACAAGGTTGAACCACGCCTGTACGGCCAGATGATCATGGACTGCTTTGATCGCCTGTATGCCGAAGGCGAGACCTCCGGCACAGTGATGTGCATACCCACACACAATTATCAGGTGGCGTGTCCGCATCGCATCAAAGCGTTCGAGCAAGCGCTGGAATACATCACCGGTCACTCCGATGTCTGGATCGCAACCGGACGCGAGATTGTCGACCACTACCTCGACCATCATTACGACATCGCCCAGGCTGCGATCGTCGCCAGCGAGAACCGCGCATGAGCCAGGAATACCCAATGCGCCGCTACGGCATGGACCATGAGCGCTACGACTGGTCGATGCTGGCCGAGCGCAAGCCCATTACCTGGCCGGACAAGCAGCCGCTGGCCCTGTGGATCAATATCTGTCTGCAGTTCTACCCGCTCAACCCCAAGGGCGAGCCGGTCAAACTGCCCGGCAACATGACCATGCCGTATCCGGATTTGCGTCACTACAGCTTGCGCGATTACGGCAACCGCGTTGGCCTGTACCGCATTCTGGAGGCGCTGGAGGCACGCGGGCTGTCGGCCAGCTTCGCGATCAACGCCGATCTGGCACAACGCACACCGGCACTGATGGAACATGTGCGGGAAACCGGCTGGGAGGTGCTCGGCCATTCCTGGAACATGGACAGCGCACACGCTGGCGGACTGGAACCTGGCGCCGAGCGCGAACTGACCCAGCGCTCGCTGGATGTCCTGCGTGAGCTCAGCCAGCAGGACATTCGCGGCTGGCTCAGCCCGGGCAAACTGCAAAGCCACAACACCCCGGAACTGCTGCGTGAAGCCGGTATCGGCTATCAATGTGACTGGGTCAACGACGACATGCCTTACAGCTTCCGCACCGCAAACGGTGAATTGTGGAATCTGCCGCTGTCGACCGAACTGGAAGATCGCTTCGTGTTGATCGACAACCTGCATCCGGCCGCCTCATGGGCCGATCAGGTCAGCGATGCGGCTGAATATCTATGCGAAGAAAGCGCCCAGCAAGGTGGTCGCATCCTGGCCCTGAACCTGCATCCCTGGGTGATTGGTCAACCCCACCGGATTGGCTACCTGGAGCAGGCGCTGGATCAGATTCTGGCTGGACAACCTGTCTGGAATGCCATGCCGCAAGAGATTCTCGACCAATTTGCAGCCCAGCAATGAGCCAAAGCCTGTTCGACAAAATCTGGGACCAGCATCAGGTCAAGACACTTGAAGACGGCAGCAGCCTGGTCCTGATCGACCGCATTTTCCTGCATGAACGCACCGGCGCGGTCGCGCTCGAATCGTTGCACGATGCCGGGCGCGAGGTGCTGCGCCCGGACACCGCGTTTTGCACCATGGATCACATCGTCGACACCCTGCCCGGGCGTAGCGACGACACCCGCATGCCTAGCGGCAAGGCCTTTATTCAGGCCACCCGTCAGGCCACCCAGGCGGCCAACATTCGCCTGTTCGACCTCAATGATCCGCAGCAGGGCATTGTGCATGTCATCAGCCCGGAGCTGGGCATTGCCCAGCCGGGCCTGACGCTGGTCTGCCCCGACTCGCACACCTGCACTCAGGGTGCACTTGGCGCGCTGGCCTGGGGCATAGGCTCAAGCGAGGCAGAACATGCACTGGCCACCCAGACCCTGCGCCTGATCAAACCCAAATCCATGCGGGTCAATGTCAATGGCACCCTGCCTGCAGGGATCACGGCCAAGGATTTGATACTGCATTTGATCGGGCGTTACGGCGCGGCCGGTGCACGCGGCCACGTGGTCGAATTTGCCGGCCCCGGCATCCGCGCGCTGGATCTCGAAGCGCGCATGACCCTGTGCAACATGGCGGTGGAGTTCTCCGCCTTCAGTGGCATCATCGCGCCGGATGAAAAAACCATTGCCTATCTGAAGGGACGCCCCTATGCCCCAAGCGGGGACATGTGGACCCAGGCGGAAAGCGCTTGGCGCGAGCTGTACAGTGACCCCGATGCGGTCTTCGACAGCGAGATCGAACTCGACTGCAGCGCACTGTCGGCCAGCGTGACCTGGGGAACCAGCCCGGAACATGCCACCACGGTGAACGGCTGCGCGCCCGATCCGCAGCAGCATGCCCGCGATGAGCAACATCGTGCAGCCATGCAGCGCGCCCTGAGCTATATGGCGATCGCGCCGAATCAGCCACTGCGCGAACTCAACATTGATGCGGCCTTCATCGGCTCCTGCACCAACAGTCGACTGTCAGACCTGCGCGCCGCGGCCGATGTGCTGCGCGGCCGCAAGGTCGCCGACGGTGTCCGCGCGATCTGCGTGCCGGGCTCGATGAGCGTCAAACGTGCAGCCGAAGCCGAGGGCCTGGATGCGGTGTTTCGCGCGGCCGGTTTCGAATGGCGTGAAGCCGGATGCTCCATGTGTTTCTTCGCCGGTGGCGAATCCATGGGTTATCGCGAACGCGTCATGTCGACCACCAATCGCAATTTTGAATCTCGCCAAGGGCCGGAAACACGGACCCATCTGGCCAGCCCGGCCACGGTCGCTGCATCCGCAGTGTTCGGCCGCATTGCAGAGGCCGCTGAACTGTGACACCGTTTACCCAACATGAGGGCTATGCTGTTGCCCTGCTCCAGCCCAACATCGACACCGATGCGATCATCCCGTCACGCGAGATGACATCCGTGGGCAAACGCGGGCTGGCCGATGGACTGTTTGCCGGCTGGCGTTACCTCGCTGGCCAGGGGCGCACACCCAATCCCGACTTCGCGCTCAATCAGCTCGATGATGTCAGCATCCTCATCGCCGGGCCCAATTTCGGCTGTGGCTCGTCACGCGAGCACGCAGTCTGGGCTCTGGTCGAGTTCGGCGTGCGCGCAGTCATCGCGCCCAGCTTCGGGGCGATCTTCCGCAACAACTGCGTGCGCAATGGGGTGCTTCCGATCAGCCTGCCTGAGAGCAGCGTGCAAGCACTGGCGCAGAGCGTGGACAGTGCTCGCGCAGACGATTGCATCATCCGCATTGACCTGCCTAAACGGCAGCTGTCCACGGCCACAGGCATGGCGCTGGCGTTCGAGCTTCCCCACAGCGATCACAACATGCTGGTCAACGGCCTGGATGCGATCGGACTGACTCAGCAGCACAGTGCCGACATTGCAGCTTTTATGCAGAAAGACGCTGAAGTGCGGCGCTGGGCACAGCTCAGCCGCAGCGCAATTTCACGCTAGACTTGCAGCCAACACCCGCCCAAGGACCCATCCATGAAAAACGCCCTGCTCGCTTCACTCTCGATGTTGATCGTGGGCTGCACCGGCCTGCCCGAGAAGGTCACGCCGGTCGACAATTTCAGCCTCGAAAAGTATCTCGGCACCTGGTATGAAATTGCCCGCCTGGATCATTCCTTCGAACGCGGCCTGAGCCAGGTCTCGGCCGAGTACAGCTTGCGTGAAGATGGCGGCGTGGCGGTCAAGAATCGTGGCTATCTGGCGAGCAAAGAGCGCTGGAAAGAAGCCACCGGCAAAGCCTATTTCGTCGGCGAGCCTGACGTTGGCCATCTCAAAGTGTCGTTCTTTGGCCCGTTCTACGGCACCTACGCCATCGCCGAACTCGACGACTACCAGCATGCGCTGGTATCGGGCCCAGATTTGTCGTATCTGTGGCTGCTGTCACGCACACGTGATCCCGATCCGGCTGTCATTCAGCGCCTGGTCGACAAGGCCAGCGCGATCGGTTTTGACACCGATGCGCTGATATTCGTCGACCACCAGCCCGTCGCAGCGACCAGCCCCGCCAACTAGCGGATCAGTCCAGCGCCTCAAGCGCTGCGCTGTGCAGAGCGGCATTGAATTCGCCAATCTGTGGCAGGTCATGGCGCAGCCCGGGGCGCCATGCACCAAAGCTCAGCGGCAGTGCCGGCAGCTTGACCTTGCGCCCTTCAGGCAGGGTCACTTCTATCAGCCCGCCGGCATTCAAGTGCGGATCGTCGAGCAGATCTTCGGGTCGGTTGATCGGTGCAAATGGCAGCCCGACCTGCTCGACCTTGTCCATCAACTGCTGCTGCGTCATGTCGAGGAAGCAGCGCCGGATGGTCGGCATGAAATCATCACGTCGGGCGACGCGCTGCCCATTGCTGGCCAGCTCTGCATCGTTGGCCAGTTGATCGAAACCGAAGGCTTCGCAGAACTTCTTCCACTGAGTATCGCTGACCACCGCAACAAACAACTGCTGATTGTCTGCGGTGTCAAAAATGTCATACACCGCCCAGGCTGAGGTGCGCACACTCATGGGCTGCAGCGGTTTGCCACTGACCGCGTGCTGGGCAATGTGCTGGCCGACCAGAAAGGCGGTGGTTTCAAACAGAGCGCTTTGCACATGCTCGCCGGTGCCGGTCTGACGGCGCTTTTCCAGCGCCGCAAGAATGGCGATAACCCCGAACATGCCGCCGGTCACGTCGATAACCGAAGCCCCGGCGCGCATTGGCTTGCCCGGCAAGCCGGTCATGTATGCCAGCCCGCCCATCATCTGGGTCAGCTCATCCAGCGCCGTGCGATGCGCATACGGGCCATCGAGAAAACCTTTTAGCGAGCAGTAAATCAGACCGGGATTATTGGCTGACAGATCGGCGTAGCCCAGGCCCAGGCGATCCATCGCACCCGGACGGAAGTTCTCGATCACCACATCCGCCTCGGCACACAGACGCAAGGCATCCTGCTTGCCTTCATCGCTCTTGGTATCAAGACAGGCACTGCGCTTGTTGCGGTTGTACATCGGAAAATATCCGGCACCCGAACCCGGCAGCTTGCGTGTCTTGTCCCCACCTGGCGGCTCGATCTTGATCACTTCAGCGCCCAGATCGGCCAGAATCAGGCCCACCACCGGCCCCATCACCATGTGGGTGAATTCAACCACCCGAATTCCGCTCAGAGGCAGGTGTTGCTCTGCTTGTGTCACGGTCCCATGTCCCTGTCAGCAATTGTTGTTTATATGTTATATCATTAGTACAACTTAGCGCGAATTCAGAATCATGCTGCACAACGACATCGATATTGAAATCAGTGAAGTCGGCCCGCGAGACGGCTTGCAAAGCATCCGTCCGATCATGGCGACAGCGGACAAGAAAGCGTGGATCTCCGCCGAAGCCGCAGCCGGTGTTCGCGAAATTGAAGTGGGCTCGTTTGTTCCCGCAAAAGTGCTGCCGCAACTCGCCGACACCGCCGAACTGGTTGCCCATGCGCGCACCATTGCAGGTTTGAATGTGGCGGTGCTGGTGCCCAATTTTCGCGGCGCACAGGATGCGATTGCCGCCGGCGCGCACAAGATCACGATTCCACTGTCCGTGTCAGAGACGCACAGCCAGAGCAACGTGCGCCGCAGTCACGCGCAGATGTTCGAAGAGATTCGCCGCATCGCTGACTTGATCCGCAGCCTGCCCCAGGACCAGCGCCCGGTGCTTGAGGGCGGCCTTTCAACCGCTTTTGGCTGCACCCTGGAAGGCCGCATTACGCCGGATCAGGTGTTTCGGGCCGGCGAACAATTGATGGCCTGCGGTTGCGATGAACTGGGCCTTTCCGACACCACAGGATTTGCCGACCCACGCAGTGTGCGGGTGCTCACCCAGGGCCTGTGGGATGCGTGCGGACGTGAGGCCCTCAATGGCATTCATCTGCACAACACGCGTGGCCAGGGTCTGGCCTGCGCGCTGGCCGCGGTGGATATCGGTCTGACCACACTGGACGCCAGTCTTGGCGGCATAGGTGGATGTCCGTTTGCACCCGGCGCGTCAGGCAACATCGTGACCGAAGACCTGGTCTTCATGCTCGAATCCATGGGCCTGAAAACCGGCATTGATCTGGAGCAACTGTTCGAGGTGCGGGCGATCGTGCGCAGCGCGCTGCCGGACGATGTCGAACTGTTTGGCTTCACCCCCGACGCCGGCCTGCCCAAAGGCTTTACGCCAGCCAGCGCGGCTCAGGCCTGATCTGATTGCGGCGCACAGGCGCCAATCAGCTGACTATATCCCGCGAACTGCTATCAGCTGCTGCGATAGTCAGCAGCATCAATTTCCAGACGGAACTGGAAGCGCCGCGGATTGTGATGGCAATACAGGATGTCGACCAAACGGCCGGTTGAGTCGAAAATGCGCCGCACCATCAGCAAGGTCGGCTCACCGATATCCATGTTCAATGCCTGGGCGAAGAAATCACGCGCTGGCACTGCAGTTATGGTCTGCTCGATGTTGTGAATCTCAATCCCGTTGGCCTTGAGAATATCCAGGCGCACGCTGCGCTCCAGCTCTCGTTTGGTGTAACCCTTGGTGATGCCGGTGGTCCAGCTAATCACGTGGCTGTAGGGCATATCATCTTCGGTGCAGCGGATGCGGCTGGCCCGCCAGGCCAGTTCACCACGCTCCAGACCCATTTCTGCGGCAACGTCACCTGGCGGCAATTGCTGGCCCACGTCGAGCACACGCACATGCGTCTGGCGGGCCAGGTTGTGCAGCTTTTCCAGCTCACCGACCAACGGCGCATGAACCGATTCGCGCGCGGCGGTATAGGTTACAAAGGTGCCTTTACCGCGCCGACGTTCAACCAGTTCGGCGGCGGCCAGGTCATCCAGCGCGCGCTTTGCTGTAATCCGCGAAACCGCAAACCCTTTGGCCAGCTCTTCTTCCGTCGGCATTTGCTCGCCGTGCGGAATGGACCCGTTAAGAATGCGATTCTTGAGCAAGGTGAAAAGCTGAAAGTAAAGCGGCGTGGGCGCCTCGTCCTGCAGCGCTTTCATCTCCCTGCTGCTGAACAGATCCTGCATTGAAGCCATGTACGCTTGTCCGATATCTGCCGTTGCTACGGCATGTTTTGGCATGGTCTTACGACGGACCGCAGGGCCACGCCGTTTGATTGACTGTGTAGTCATTCTAGCGGTTTTTCCCAGACTTCAAATTATTCAGCACCTGTTCAAGCGATTGCACCTCTGCATACTTGGCATGCATGTCATGCAAATTGGCCTCATGGGCCTGCCTGTTACGATCGCCCACTGCCTCTCGCGGCACGACCACAGGGTATTCATACTGCAAGGCATCAACCACCGTGGCGCGTACGCAGCCGGAGGTGGTCAAGCCGGTGATCACCAGCGAATCGACGCCATCTGCTTGCAAACGCTCATGCAGATCGGTGGCGAAAAAGCTGCTGGCCCATTGCTTTTCGATCAGTGTTTCGCCGGCCACCGGGGTAAGCGCCGCATCCACCTCGACCCACGGCGAATCCGGCGTCAGCACATTGAGTGCGTCGATGCGCTGACGAAAGACCCTGGCCTGATCGGCATTGCGGTAGACCACCGTGGTGAAAAACACCGGCAACTGCTGGGCGCGAAACGCCTCCAGCAACTGCCGATTGGCCTCGACCACTTCCGGGCAAGACGCACCCAACGGACACTTCGGGTCGGTAAATCCGCGCACCATATCGACCAGCAACAAGCCCGGTCGCGGCCCCAAACCCAGACTGTGGCGTTCAAGATCAGCCATTCAGACCTCCAAAGAATTGACCCAGCTGCTCAGCCAGTTGCGCGGTGTTGAGTTCGCACACATACGTTTTTGCGCCAGCGATTTCTGCCCGCTTGGCTCCGGGCGTCAACGCACAGGCGGCATCCAACTGCGGGTACAAAGGATCCTTGGTACCCGCCAGCAACAAGCTGGGGCAATGCAGCGCGGCCAGTTGCTCGGCCGTTTCCAGTTCAACCACCGCCTGATAAGCCGCCGGATAGGCACTGCCGGACTGCGCGGCGATCATGGTTTCACGCTGCCAGATCTGGGCGCCCGCCTGCGGGTCCTTGGCCTGCATGCGCTGCCACAATGTCAGCAGATGTGAACCGTCTTCACGCTGCTCAACCGGTGCAGCCAGCAGTGGCAAGCGTTGTTTCAAGTTGTCGTCGAGCAGACACGGACCCGACATGGCCAGGGCCGAGACCTGCTCGGGCCACGAAGCTGCAACTTGCAATGCCAGCGCTGCGCCGGTGTGATGGCCGAACCAGTAGCACGGCCCGACAATGCGTTGCGACACCGCCGCGGCCAGCACATCGGCCACCGCGGCAACCGTGAATTCACCCACCAGCGGGTCCGACATACCGAAGCCCGGTGTGTCCAGCGCCAACATTTCGAAATCGCCGCTCAATGCCTGCATCAGCGGCTCGTACATGGCCGAACTGCTGGGTGTTTGATGGAGCAGAATCAGGCTCGGCTTGCCGTGCGTACCGGCGTGGCGGAAATGAACCTGCCGACCACCCATGGCGTCGGGCAGATCGATGTAACCGCGGCGCACACTCACGGCGCCGCGTCCGACAATTCCAGAGAAATCCACTTGAGCTCGGTGAACTCTTCGATACTGTAACGCCCACCAGAGCGGCCCAGCCCGGACAAGCCCAGGCCACCAACCGGGGCCAGTGCGTTGCTCTGGAAACTGTGCATGCCGATATGCACGGCGCCACTGCGTATCGCCCGCGCCGCACGAAAACCCCATTGCACATTGTGGGTAAGCACCGCCGCAGACAGACCGAAATCCGAATCGTTGGCCAGCTCAATGGCGTGATCCAGATCCCGCGCCGCCACGATCGAGGTCAACGGACCAAAGCTTTCATCGCACCATGCGGCACACTGGCGTGGCGTTTCAAGCAGTGCCGTGGGGGCATAGCACAAGCCCTCCAGCACCTTGCCGCCGGTCAGCAATTGCGCCCCGGCTTCAAGCGCACCGCGAACATGCTCTTCGATCTTGTCCACCGCGCGCTGATTGATCAACGGCCCGTAGGCGGTGTTCTCATCACGCAGATCACCCACCTGCAGCGACTCACAGACCTGTTTGAAGGCCGCAATAAAAGGCTCATACACCTGCTCATGCACGATGATGCGCGAGTTGGCCATGCAGATCTGTCCGCCATGCCCGAACATGCCCTGAGCGGCAACCTCGGCAGCCTTTTGCACATCCACATCAGGCAGCACCAGTAGCGCACTTTTGCCGCCAAGCTCCAGCTGGGCCTTGATCATGCGCTGCATGGCCTGGGCGCCGATGGCCTTGCCGGTCGAGGTTGAACCGGTCAGCGCAATCCCATCAATGTCCGCATGACCGACCAGCGGTGCGCCACATTCCGCGCCAAACCCGGTCACCACATTCAGTGCTTCGGCCGGCAGGCCGGCTTCCATCATCAGACGGGCATAGGCCAGCGCGATCAGCGGAGTTTCTTCCGACGGCTTGACCACCACGGCATTACCAGCCGCCAGCGGAAACGCCACCATTTTGATCAACAGCGACAGCGGTGCGTTGTACGGCGACACCACCGCAATGACTCCAAGCGGCTCGCGGAACACCATGGACATACGCTGCGGCGCATCGTTGGGGAAGGTATCGCCATACAGGCGTCGCACCTCGCCAGCTGCCGTGCGCAACAAATCTGCGGAATAGCGAATTTCGCCACGCGCCTTGGTGATGGTTGAACCGGACTCGTCGATGAGCACGTCAAGCAACAGGTCCTGACCTTTTTCATCGAGCAAATCCGCCGCCTTGAGCAGGACCCGCTCGCGCTCACTCGGAGCCAGCGCCGCCCAGCTTGCAAACCCGCGACGGGCCGCCTGAATCGCACGTTCGACATCATCAGCCGAGGCACGCGGCACGCTGCCCATGACGGTTTGAGTGGCCGGTGCCAGCACATCGAAGCGCTGCCCCGATTGCGCCTCCACGGCCTGGCCGGCGATCAGCATCTGATCGGCAATCATCGTGCGCCAACTCCAATCACGCGGGTGCCACGGAAGAATTCAAAGGTTTCATACGCGCCTTCATCACCCAGCCCAGACAGGCCCCAGGCCGGTCGTGGCGCCAGCGGGTGCAGATTGAGCAGACTCACCGCATTGATCTTGATCAAACCACTGCGAATGCGATCGGCCACCTGCCAGGCCTGGTCTTCTTCACCAAACACATAGGCGGCCAAACCAAATGGTGTCTGGTTGGCCAGCTCAATCGCCTCGCCGTCATGCGCAAATGTATGCACAACCGCGACCGGACCGAACACTTCTTCCAGCGTATCGGCAGGGTCCAGATCACACAGCAAACTGGGGGCAATAAACCAGCCCGGAAGATCCGGCGGCTGGACCGCTTCGATCAAGCGACCACCCTTGGCCAGCAGCGCGTCACGATATTTGAGCACGGTTTCACGATGCTGCTGCGAAACCAGTGGCCCCATCTGGCTGGCAGGGTCCAGCGAGGACCCGATTTGAATCCTGGAAAGGCGCTCACTGACCTTGGCCAGCAAGGCCTCGGCGCAATTCTGATGCACCAGCAGACGACCCAGCGCGCGGCACCATTGTCCGTTGAGGGTGGTCAGCGCAGTGACCACACCGTCGGCGGCACGGTCCAGATCCGCACTTTCCAGCACCACCAACGGGTTGTTTCCGCCCAGTTCCAGCTGCGCCGGCTTGATGCCCTGAGCACACGCGGCAGCCACCGCGCGCCCACCGGCCAGCCCGCCGGTAAACGATACGGCGCGCACCCGGTCATCGGCGGTCAGCGCTGCGCCAACCGAGCCATCACCATGCAGCAACTGCAACATGGCGGCGGGCAAGTCGCTCTCGGCCGCAGCCTCAACAATGATCTGAGCCGAACGCGGCGCCCATTCCGAAGGCTTGAGCAGCACCGGACAACCGGCAGCAAGCGCCGAAGCCATCTTGTGCGCGGCAATGCCCGCCGGCGCATTCCACGGTGCGATCACCGCAGCCGGGCCCAGCGGCAAACGCTCAATCTGCAGCGCGCCGTATGCGCCATCGCGCGGCGTTGGCTGCGGGTTTTCCTCGATCAGATCGGCGGCCTGGCGAAACGCCCCGGCACACACCTGAGCGAGCTTGCTGGTCAATGCGATGACCACGCCAGTGCACTGCGAATCGGCCTGCGCAATATCTTCGGCCCGGGTCAGTACGCGCTCCGCGATGTCGCGCAGCACTGCGGCCCGCGCCTCAGCGCTCAGCTGCGTCCAGCCACCCTGGTTATGCAGCGCCTGCGCGCTGACGATGGCCCGTTCGATCTGCTCATCCGAACTGGCCGCCTGCGCAAACAGCGCCTCACCGGTGTTGGCGTCGCACACGGACCGCTCCAGCGTGCGTGATGGCGCTTCCCAGCGACCGTCAATGTAGTTGCGCAATGTCATTTTTTGCTCGCGACCCCGAAGCCAAGCTGCTCCGCCCCTTCGACCAGGAACTGCGCAGTCTGCAATCGACCACGCTCGGCCGGAAACGCCTGAACAAGGCCCATGGCGAGATCACGAATGGCCCGTGAGGCCGGCATGGAGAAGCCCGTGCCCGAGGTGCCCATCATCTTGAGCGCGCTCTGTGCCACCTTGAACGAGTACTCGGCGATCTGCCCCTTGGCGGTACGCCAGAAGGCGTTGATCTCGGCCTTGGGGATCGGCGGATTGGGGTTGGACTCCAGCGAAACCTGACGCTGCGCCCACAAGATCGCAGTGTGCAGATCGGCGTACATCTCACCGATCAATTGCTGCTGGAACGGGCCACTACCAATCGGCTTGCCGGTATCGGCAAAGGTACGCGTGGTGACCTGATGCATGGCTGCATCGTAGGCCGCGTATGCGCCGCCCAGGTAAATGATCGAGGCCGCAACCTGATTGCCGACAAACGAGGTGCGGCTCATTTCGCAGCTGCGCGCAAATGCGCCACGCATGGCCAGCGCATCCTCGTCGGCGACAAATACATCTTCCAGCACCAGACCTTCGGTTGCGGTGCCGCGCATGCCCAGGGCGTCCCAGACCATACGTCCACGCTGACCCTTGGCATCACGGCGCACGATGAAGTTGCACAGCCCGCTGGCATCTTCGATCCCTTCGAGACTGGCGGTAACCAGATACATGTCGGCCACACCGGTGGTGCAACCGAACGATTTGCTGCCGTTGAGCAACCAGCCGCCTTCGACCTTCTTGGCGGTGGTCTGGATGGTGATTGCGGCCTTCTCGGACTTCACGTCTTCGGAGGCGAAATTGGCCATCCACTGCCCTTCTGCGCCCATCAGCGTCAGCAGCTTTTCTGAGAATGCACGCACCACCGGCGCTTCTTCATCATTGAATTTCCCGGCCTCAAGCGCGGCCAGTGCCAATGTGCCGCGCGATGCGGAGGTGTTGTGAAAGAAGAAGCACAACGCGGTGGATGGGCACACCGTACCAATCGCAAACGACGCCGCAGCCCAGTCGCGCAGCCCGCCACCCAGACCGCCATATTCACGCGGCACGGTGAGTCCGAGCAGGCCCGCTTCGCTCATGATCCGGACATTGTCTGGATTGAGGAAACCATCATGGTCCATGGCCTGGGCATTGGCCTTGAGAGCCGGCAAAATCGATTCAACCCGCTCGGCGCGCTCGCGCTCTTCAGGGGTGAGATCGTCAATCAGAATTTCAGCGGTCAGTTTGCTCATAATGTTCTCCGCGCCCACTAGCGGACGCTGTGATTCAGCCGCGCGCAGTTCGCAGCGGTATAAAGGTATGGATGCGGTATTGACTCAGCCGTTGAGTCTGCGGATTCCATCGCATGCCGGGCCCGCGCTTAAAAACGCGCACCTGCCGGATCGGAGCTTGCACCCTGGGTGCCAGACCGAACTGTGGCAGGTGCGCACCGCCCCCCTCGGCGGTGACCTTCTTCAGGTCGAAACGCTTGCGTATTGTGGTCAGCGTCAGGTCGCATCGGCGCTGAGACAATCGGGTCAACATGTTGAATCCTGTCTGTGACTTCAGGCGCTGGCGGTGATCGCCGCCGACAGCCACCAGGCCCGGCCACGAACCAGATCGGTGCCGAGCGAAACCACCTTGTTGGCGGCACAGGCCGGGTGCGCCGTCGCCATCGTCACGCCAGGCTCAAAACCGGCGCGGGTCAGTTCCGGCTGACTGAGCAAGCCGTCAAACGGCCGCTCCTGCCACGGTGTCATCACCGTGAAATCTTTCTGCAGACTGCAGATCAGACTGGTGCCCAGCTCACCCGGCTGACACGCCGCCACCACATTGATGCGGTTTTCGGCCGCACGTTCGACCAGACCTGTGCGCAGTTCCCAGGCCTCCAACGGCGCCAGCGGCACCATCAGCACATTGACCCCGCGCATGGCCAGCAAACGGCCAATTTCCGGGTATTGCGCATCATCGCCACACAACACGGCCAGGTGGGCCGGCTGCTGCTCAAGGCTGCTGATGTCATCACTCAGTTCGGACCAGCTGTAACGCTGGCTGGCATGGAGCAATCCCTGACGCAGGATGACGCCGCTGGCGTCGAGCAAACCGGCTTTCAGTGCATAGCCCTGTGCGGTCGGCTCGACCAGACTCAGTGCCACACAGGCTGTTCCGCACACCGCCTGAAGCGCTGCGACAGCCTCGGCGCTGGCTTGCGCCAGCACGGGCGGCGTGTCGTTTGCGCCGGCGTAGAACAACTCCGGCAAAACCACATAACGCGCGCCGGCCGCAACGGCCTGCTCAACCGCCACACAAGCTGCGGCGATTGCACCCTGCCCGGTGCCTGGGAGCTGAATGGCGGCCACCTCAACATCATCAGCGCCGGCATAAGTGGGCTCCGGCTGGGTCTGCGGATCTTCACCAATCACCGCATACAGCTCGGGGCGTCGCGCGGCGATCAGATCGGTGCCGTCGGGACGCCGCACATCATCAAGTTCTGCCAGGTCAATATCCGCCCAGATCACTTCCTCGCGCTCTTCCGATGCACGAGCCAGAACCCGGCCATCCGGCGCCACAATCTGCGACTCGCCTGCGCCACTCAAAAATTTGACCGGAATCCCGGTTTGTTCGCTAACCGGCTCAAGCAGCGCGTCGGGAATCAGTGGCCCCACCTTGTTGGCCGCAACCACGAACACACGGTTCTCTGCCGCCCGCACCGGAATGTGCAAAGAGCCCTCATCCGAAGCAAACGAATTGAGGCTGTTGCATAAAACCTGTGCGCCACGCAGCGCCAGGCAGCGCGGCGTTTCACTCACCACCCCGTCCATGCAGGCATACAGGCCCAGGCGTCCGATTGGCGTGTCGACGATCGGACCGGGTTCAGCAGCGCGCTGCAGAAACTGGTTTTCATGCCCGATCAGGACCTGCTTGTCATTGGTCGCCAGCATCTCGCCTTGTGGCGAAAACAGCAGGCTGGTGCCGGTGCACTGCTCGCCCTCGCCCTGCACCGTGCAGTTCACCACCACATGCGCCTGAATGCGCTTGGCCGCTGCCGCAATCGCCTGAACAAATTCACCGTCCAGACTCACCGACACGCGGTGGCAATGGGCTTGATCGTCATACCAGGATGCGTGGTTGGCGAACTCGGGCAGGACCACGAGATCCGGTTTGCATGCGCCGGCCGCTTCGAGCCAGTGCAAACAGGACTGCAGATTCCTGTCCACATCGACCCCTACATGGAACTGCGCCGCCGCGACCCGGATACGCCGGGAAGACTGGGTTGTCACCGTCATCGAATCTGCTCTGCCGTGTTGGAACTCGGAGTCAAATGTATTATTGTTATAACAACTATGTCAATGACCGCACGCACACGACGGCCATAGAGATATTTCTATGACCATGATCGGAAACATCTATTTTTACTGACGGCGTGCGCGCTCTAATCTGAATGTCGTCTACTCACGAGGATGAACCATGCGCCCACACGTTGAACTGATTCAGGATGATGACCTCATCTGGCACCCGTCAGAACTGGTCGGCGGACAAGGCACCGCGCTGCAGAAAAACCTGTCTTATGATGAAGAAGACGGCTCAGTGTCGGCCAAGGTGCTGTTTGAAACACCGTGGACCCGCCCGGCCGGCGTTCATGCTGCGCAGACCGAGTGGTATGTGCTCAAGGGCTGCGTCACCATCGGTGACGAAGTGCTCAAAGAAGGCGGCTACTGGGTCACCCCCGCTGGCGTGGTCGCACCGGCCATCAGCGTCGAAGCTGGCACCGAAATTCTGTATTTCCGTGAATACGGCGACTGGAAGTTTGAAGCCACCGACAAGCCCTGGGACAGTGTGGGCGAAGACAAAAAGCTGATCGTCAAACGCACGGACGAGATGGACTGGATCAACGTCGAAGATGGCAGCCCGATGCGCTTCGACCTGGGTGGCACACCGGTTCCCGGCCTGTTTATCAAACTGCTGTACCGCGATGAAAAAACCGGCTTCTATACGCGCTTGATCAAGGCCAAGCCGAACTGGCGTGAGCATCCTCTGGCCCACCACCCCTGCTACGAAGAAGCCTACACCCTGGAAGGCAGCTTCCATTTCAACTTCGGCGAAATGAAGCGTGGAACCTACTTCTTCCGCCCACCGCTGATTCGCCATGGTGATTTCACCGCCGGTGACGAAGGCACCGTGTGGCTGCTGCGTTGCGACGGCGATCTGGTTGACTGGTACACCGACAACGCACGCATGGAAATGCACGGCGATCCGGTCAACTGGGGGCCTGAGTATCCGCACGCACAGGATCCGGTTCCGCTGCAGCCGGTTCGCTCGCGCTCGATCGGCCCGATGAAAGACCCCTACTACACCTGAGTCGGCAATTTGGGGCGATGATGGTGCTCCCAATAGGTCGTGGCATCGGCAAGCATGTCACGACCTTCATTGAGCACGTAATCCAGAAATGTCTTGGTCACCAGCGACTGTGGCCGGGTATTGCGCCAGGCCATATGCCAGCTCCCGGCAATCGGGAAGCCGCGCAGCGCCAGTTCGACCAGCTCGTCATGATCGCCCTGATCCAGCGTGAGCCTGGGCACCACAGCCAGGCCCATGCGGGCCAGCACCGCATGCTTGATGCCCTCATTGCTGGCGATCGTCATTTTGTGCTGCAGACGACAGCCCTGCTGGCGCAAATGGGTTTCGGTCGCCAGACGCGTGGCCGATCCGGCCTCACGCACAATGAACAGCTCATCCTCAATCTCTGACCAGTCGACTGCGCTTGACTGGGCACAGCGATGGCTGCGCGGTGCGATCACAACCAGATGGTTGCTGCCGATGACCTCGCAGCTCATGCGTGGATCATCAACCCGCTCACCCAGCAGATACAGATCATCCTGATTGGCGTCGCAGCGGTTCAACAGGGCCTGATGATTGGCCACCTCAAGTTCGACCGTAATCTGAGGATAGAGACGCACAAACGGGCCGAGCAAATGCGGCACAAAGCATTCTGCTGAACGGGCCACCGCGAGTCGCAAACGGCCCGCCTGCAAGCCTTTGAGATCAGCCAGCGCGGTATCCAGACGCGCCATCTGATC
The DNA here is from genome assembly GCA_041619315.1 of Oceanococcus sp. GTDB lineage: Bacteria > Pseudomonadota > Gammaproteobacteria > Nevskiales > Oceanococcaceae > Oceanococcus. The sequence goes on from JBFKEC010000006.1 coordinate 23,059, forward strand.
GAGCACCCCGCGCGCATGGGTGACCACCGCCTGGCCCACCTCAGTCAGCACAACACGCCGTGCATTCAGTTCATACAGCGGCAAGCCGATGCGATCTGCCAGCGTTTTGAGCTGCATCGATGCGCTGGGCTGGGTCATGTGCAACTCCTCAGCCGCCCCGGCGATGCTGCCGCAGTCAGCCAGCTTGACGATGATTTCGAGCTGGCGAAGCGTGCCTATGCGGGCGGAGCGCCCGTACGCGCTTGGCGGCCCTTTTGCGTCCTTATCCATCGGCATCTCCCGAGCCTTGAAGCCGCAGTATGAGGTGGCTCGACAAGCGCATCCACACACCATATCCTTATTGTTATATCATTAATACATTATATCTGTGAAAGGTGTCTGATCTGATGGGCGATTACTACGGCTACCGCAAGAAGTTTGCAGTTCTGGTGCCTTCCACCAACACGGCGGTGGAAACCGAATATCACATGATGCGCCCGGAAGGTGTAGCACTGGCCACACGCGGCTGCGTGATCCCGCCCTTCTCGGTCAAAACCGAGGAAGACTTCGTGAATATGGTCAAAGCCATTGGCGAGGCCACCGAACAGGGCCTGCGCGATGCGCTGACCTGCCAGCCCGACCACGTGATTTTCGGCTATTCAGCTGAGACCTTCTGGGATGGCAAGGAACGTTCGGACCGCGAATTCCAGAAGTACAACCAGATCGCCCAGGAGGCCGGTGGCTGCAACATCACCTTTGGCGCACAGGCGATTCTCGACGCCCTGGCCTGCTACCCGCAGATCAAACGCATCGGCGTGGTCACACCCTACATGCCGGTCGGCGATGATCAGGTGGTCAAGTTCCTTGCCGACATCGGCTATGAAGTGGTCAGGATCAACGGCCATCGCTCCGACAGCCCGGTCACCATCGCGCACGAAGATGCGGCCAAAACCCGTGCCCTGGTGCGCGAGGTTGATGGCCCGGATGTGGATGCGATTCTGCAAGCCGGGACCAACCTGTATTTTGTCGAGCTTGCCGCCCAACTGGAGCAAGAACTGGGCAAACCGGTGCTCGCAATCAATGCCATTACCTTCTGGCATGCCCTGCGAGCCAATGGCATTCAAGACCGTATCCGTGGATTCGGCAGCCTGCTCGCGGAACACTGATGCCTTTTCTATTTGCCACGGTGCTCCTCGATTTGATCGGCTTCGGCATCATCATTCCGATCCTGCCGTTCATGGCGCCCACCCTGGGCGCGAGCAATTTCGACATTGCCTTGCTGATCGCGGTGTATTCCCTGTGCGGCGCCCTGGTTGGGCCGTTCTGGGGACGCCTGTCTGACCGCATTGGGCGCAAGCCGGTCCTGTTGATCTGTCTGGCCGGCGCCGCCGTGTCGTATGTCCTGCTGGCTTTCGCCAACACCCTGTTTCTGCTCTATGTCTCGCGCATCCTGGCCGGGCTTATGGCCGGCAACTTCGCAGTCGCCTCAGCCATGGTTGCCGACATCAGTGCGCCAGACAAACGCGCCCGCAACATGGGCCTTATGGGCGCCGCGTTCGGCCTTGGACTTGTCATCGGCCCAGCTCTGGGCGGCATCCTGGCTGGCGACGATGGACGCTACATGCTGGTGGGCCTGGTTTCGGCCGGCCTGTCGCTGGCGGCCATGCTGGCGGGCGCGGTCATGGTCAAGGAATCGCTGTCACCGGCGCAACGCAAGGAACACCGCGATGAACGGGACAAGGCCGGCAAAGTGAGCATGCTCAAAATGTTGCGCAACACGCGCAACACCGGACTTGTGGGCCAGTTTTTCCTCGCCAACAACTGTCACACCACGGTGAGCTATCTGTTCCCCTTGTGGGTTGGTGCCTATCTGGGCTGGGGCGCCAAGGAAGTGGGGCTGGTGTTCGGCATACAGGGCCTGGCCATGGCGATTCTGCAGTCCAGCCTGATCGGACAGCTGGTTCGCCTGATGGGCGAGCGCTGGCTGTTGACCCTGGGCACCAGTCTGGCAAGTCTTGGATTCATACTGCTGGCGCTGGCCAATGATCAGACCATGATTCTGGCCGGATTCTTTACCGCCATTACTGGCGGCACGCTGTGCGGCCCGGTGCTCAATTCGCTACTCGCCGAGCGCACCCCTGCGGCCCTGCGCGGACGCATGCTCGGCACTGCAGGTTCAAGCTCTGCATTCGGGCGCGTGGCAGGCCCGCTGCTCGCCGGCATACTGCTGAGTCTGGGCAATTTTCACATCGCATGGCTGGGCGGCCTGGCGATGGCGGGACTGATGCTGGCCTGGGCCGGGCGTCAAATCCTGTATCCGTCGACACCGGCTGTCGAGGCAGCCGCAACAACCGGGAGTTCGTCATGAGCGTGGATCACGACACATTCAAGGCCGTCATGGGCCAATGGCCTTCGGGCGTCACCGTAGTCACCACTCACGACGACGAGGGCCCGGCCGGCATGACCGCCTCGAGCTTCTCCAGTGTGTCGCTGGACCCACCGCTGATCTCGGTCTGTGTGGCCCGTCACCTGGCCATGCATGAGCGCCTGAGCAAAGCCGGACACTTCGCGGTCAACATCCTGCCCAAGCATGGCATCGAAGACGGCATGCGCTTTGCCGGCATGCTGCCCGATGTCAGTGACCGCTTTGACGGCATCACCACGCACAAGGCCAAAACCGGCTCGCCCATACTCGACGGCATGCTCGGCTGGGTCGACTGCCGCTGCTGGGCGCAGTATGACGGTGGCGATCACACCATTTTCATTGGCGAAGTGCTGGACGCCGGGATAGACCGCACTGCCTCACCGTTGCTCTACCATTCACGCTCGTGGGGTCAGTTTGCTGATGTTCTGGCCAACGAAGTTGCACTTGGCGACGCCCACGCCGCGCCTGCGGATGCCCTGATCATCGACAACGCGTTTGCTCACGACGATGACGGCAAGACCCTGTGCCAGAGCGTCGAATCCGCGCTCGCTGCCAAGCCCGACACGCACCTGCTGATCCTTGATGATGGCGACGCCCAGGCCGATCCGCTGCGCCTTCGCGTCGCCCTGCAGGCCATCTCCGGCCTGCTTGGACGCACCAGTGTCGGCCTGCGCCTTGGTGCCGGCCCGTTGGCTCTGGCCAACGCCGTGGTCGCTCTGAAATCCGGCGTGCGCCACCTTGATGCGAGCAGTCAGGCGCACAGCGCCTACGTGTCTGCAGATGAGGTACATGATCTGCTCACGCGTATGAAGATTCATATCAAGAGCTGACCAGCATGGCCACCAGCGTGATGCTCTGGACCCTGATCGTCTACAAAATCGGTCTGATCGGGGTTGGCTATTTTGCCCAGAAACGCACCCACGACAGCGCCGACTTTTTTCTCGGCGGACGCGCCTTGGGCCCGTGGGTAGCGGCGATCAGCTATTCGGCATCATCATCCTCGGCCTGGACCCTGCTGGGCATGAGCGGCGCCGCTTTCGTGCTCGGCCTTCCGGCCATCTGGCTGGTGTGCGGCTCGGTTAGCGGCATGATCGTGGCCTGGGCGTTCGTGGCCCCGCGCTTGATGCGTCTGAGCCACGAACGCCAATTGATCACCTTGATCGACCTGCTCGCGCTGGATTGCCAGGGCCACTGGAAACGCAGCATCACGGTGTGCTCGGCGATCATCGTACTGGTCGCATTCAGTTTTTATGTTGCCGCCCAGTTTCAAGGCGCGGGCAACACCTTCCAGTCGAGTTTTGACTTGCCCATGCGCTCAAGCATCGTGCTTGGCGCAGCCATTATTCTTGTCTACACCCTGCTCGGCGGTTTCTGGGCGGTCAGCCTGACCGACACCATTCAGGGCATGTTGATGGCTTTCGCCGCTGTCATCCTGCCGCTCGCCGCACTGTTCGCCGTGGGTGGCTGGAGCGGTTTTGTGGAGGGTCTGCAAGCGGTCAGCACGCCTGCCCAGCTGAGCCTTTCCGGCAGCAACGCCGGCCTCGCCGCCCTGGGTTTTGTACTCGGCATCTTCGGTGTGGCGCTGGGCACGTTCGGCCAACCCCATCTGCTTGTGCGATTCATGGCCCTGCGCGATGAACGCGCACTGCGTCAGGCCCGCGTGATCACTATCGTGTGGTTTTTACTGGTCTTTGGCGGCATGTGCTTTGTCGGCCTGGCTGGCCACATTTTGCTGCCGGATATCGGCAATCCGGAAAACATCTTTTTCGGCCTGATTGAGCATCTTTTCCCGCCGGTGCTGGCCGCTGTGCTGGTCGCCGCGGTGCTCTCGGCCATTATGTCCACTGCAGACAGCCAGCTGCTCGCCGGCGCATCCGCCCTGGCCCACGATCTCGGCCTGACCCGCCGCTGGCCGCAAGCCAATCTGCTGATCTCGCGTCTGGCCATCATCGCGCTGGTCGTGGTTGCGGTCGTCGTCGCCCTGCAACTGCCGGCCTCGATCTTCGATCGTGCATTGCTGGCCTGGACCGCTCTGGGCGCTGCCTTCGGGCCCTTGATGCTGTTTCGTGTCGCCGGCGTTCAGGTCGCACCGTGGGGTGCCCTGGGGGCGATACTTGGCGGCTTCAGCCTGGCCGTGCTGTTCAATCTGAACCCCGGTCATTTCACCCAGACCTGGATACATCCCCAGGCCTCGCCCCTGCTGCTGGAGCGTATCGGCTCGTTCTTGTTTGGCCTGGGTCTACTCCTGGCTGCGCGTCGCAAGACCGCTTAATCACTGGACTTTCTGAGCCGTGCACGCTGCCGCGCTCGCGCTGAGCGCCACCCTTTCCGCAGATTAACCCAATTGGGTTGACCCATTCGGGTTAAGCCGGCATGATGAAAACGTAATCGAATTCAGCCATGCCTTGATGCCACAGTCCGAATTGAACCGCGCTGCCCCTTCGACAGACAGTGACGTGCCCAAGCGTCTGGTCATGACGGCGATTGCAGAATTCGGCGCACGCGGCACCCGGGCCGTTTCCGGGCGAGAAATCCAGCGTAAAGCGGGCGTACTCAATGAAGCCGCCGTGCGCTATTACTTCAAAAATCACCATGGCCTGCTCGATGCGTGCCTTGCGCATATCATCGATGAGTTTGACCCGATCATCGATGAAGCCTGGTCTGAACTGACCAGCCTCAAGCAACAACAGGCGCTAACCGTGAAGGCTGTGGTGAACGCTCTGGTGGTGGCGTTTTATGCCTACTGGCAGCAGAACTGTGCCGGGGTTCAGCTGGTCGCACGCATGATTCGAGAAGAAGGCGAAGCTGGTCAGGACATGCTGATCCGCAGATTCGGTCATGTGATCTGGCGATTTGAAGACGAGCTATCCGCCTTGCTGCCAGACAAGACACCAGAAACGTTGCGCCTGCACAGCTTTCTTGCAATCAACAACATCGTGAACGGCATGGTTGACCAGACATTGCTTTGGCAGCTGCCAGCCACGCAGGCCGGACAAACACATTATTCAATTAGCCAGGAACAACTGGCACAAGGGTTTATCGACTACGTCTCGGCAGGGCTGTGCTCGATCCCATAAAACAAAAAAGGGAGACATGAATCATGACACCAGGAAATCCAACCCGCCCCGCCCGGCACTGGGTACTCGCTGCGGCCTTGCTTGGCGGACTGGCCGCCTGCGGCGGGAAAGAGATGGTGGATGAGGCCGTCTACGATTCACCCGCACCAGGCCATACCAGCCAGGACCGCGACAGCTATCCCTTTGGTGTGGCCTGTGGCTGGCAGGTGGCCAGCCACATCGACACGATGAATATCGCGTTTCCGGACGAATCGGCAAAATACTGGGTCGCACTGGTGCCCATGCTGCCGCAAACCCGCCTGCGCATCGATGGTTACTATCCCGACGCACGTTACTTCTCGTACAACGTTTACGACTTCATCCTACGACCAACCGATGCGATCGCCGATTTTGAAATCGTGCCGAATACGGGTGGTGACAACAGTTTTGCCAATGACACAGCGCCTTATGGCGATGCTTACACGGCCTACGTCGAGTTCTCTGCCCGCCCGGATACGCCGCAGCCCAATACGATATACGCAGGTGAGATGGGCCTGGGCTCACTGGCCGTGCCCCAGTATGCGTTGACAGCCCTGTTTTACCGCATTTATGTACCTGGTGAAGACAAGAACTTTGATGGCGGTGTCGGACTGCCGCTATTGACGCTGGAAACCGCTGATGGCGAAATCGAACTTCTACCGACAGCGAACTGCGTGGAACCACTCCTGCCCACGCTAGGCGACAGCCTGCCCAACCTGGGGCTCAACCAGGCGCTGCAGGATATCGACGTGATCGACGATCCGTTTTTAGCCCAACCCGGCGCGTTGCCACTGGGTCAACCAGAAGCCAAAACGCGGGTGTTTTACGGACTGCCAAGCACGGCGTTCAATCTCCTGCGCGATTTTCTTGGCCTGCCTATTCCCGACGGCGTCGAACATCAATTGCCGCTGCCTGCCGGGGGTGGCTTTCTGTCAAATATTCATAACGCCTATACCACCAACCTGTTCAGTCGCAGCTATGGCAACGTTGTCATGATTCGGGCCAAAGCACCGAC
>JBFKEC010000007.1:0-28291 GCA_041619315.1 Oceanococcus sp.
GCCTGCCGAAACCAGTAGAATTTGGTGGAGGGAGTAGGATTTGAACCTACGTAGGCATAGCCGGCAGATTTACAGTCTGCTCCCTTTGACCGCTCGGGCATCCCTCCGAAGAGCCGCGTATTGTTGGGATGCACTGGGCGCTTGTCAACTGGTATGGAACAATCCATCAAACTTACGCTCATATAACGCTGTTCAGTTCAGGGAGAAGAACACTGTGAAGCACCCTTATCGCGCCGGCCTGGTGCTGGTTTTTGCCGCATTTTCCAGCTCGGCAAACATGCTGGATGACCTGTACCAACAAGCCCTCGTATATGACGCCCAATATCAGGGTTCGCGCGCTGAATATCAGGCAAATCTGCAAAGCAAGGGTCTTCTTCGCTCCGCGATTCTTCCCCAGCTTACCGCTTCTGGAACCGCCCAGAGGCAACTTGATGAAATTACCGCCAGCGCCATTCCGCAGTATGTCGGCAAGACCTATTCGAACTCTTTCACGGCATCGCTGACACTCAACCAGCCGCTGTTCAACTGGGCCGCGTTTGCGCAATACAAGCAGATCGGAGATCGTCTGGGCCAGGCTGAAGCCGGCCTGGCTGCCGCCGACCAGGATTTGATCCTGCGCGTGACCAGCGCCTATTTCGACTGGCTCGCCGCAGAAGACAGCCTGCGTTTTGCCAAGGCCGAGAAAGAAGCGATCGGGCAACAGTTGCAGCAGGCTGAAAGCCGGTACGAAGTTGGCCTCTCCGCAATCACCGATGTGCAGGAAGCCCAGGCCCGCTATGACGCCAGTCGCGCCCAGGAAATTGCGGCAGCCTCGACGTTGCGCTCAGCCCGCGAAGCTCTGCAGGTGATTACCGGCAATCGCCCGAATGAGCCACAAGCCCTGAAAACCCCGTTGAGCGTTGTGCCGCCAACTCCGGCCAACCCGGATGCATGGGTTGATCAGGCGATGCAGAACAATCTGACCCTGAAGCAGAGCGAGTTCAGTTCGCGTATTGCCTATCAGAAGATTCGCGAGCAGCAGTCGAATCAACTTCCACAACTGAGCCTGTTCGCCCAGCACCAGATCAGCGACCAGTCCGACACCCCGCAGGGTCTCGAATCGGAAAACAGCGTGGTCGGCCTGCAACTCGACATTCCACTGTTCAGCGGTGGCGGCGCCCTGTCCGCGGTACGTGAAGCGCGCTATCGCCACGAGCAGTCCGAAGCTGACCTGCTGCGCGCACGGCGTGAAACGGTGCAGCTTGCCCGCGACGCCTATGACGGCGTGGTCACAGGCGAAGTTCAGGTCTCTGCGCTGAACCAGGCTGTGAAGTCTTCTGAAGTCGCTCTCGAAGCCATCGAAGCCGGCTTCAAGGTGGGTTCGCGCACATCGGTCGACGTGCTCAACGCACAACGCGAACTGTTCGCGGCTCAACGCGACCTGTCCCGCGCACGCTATGACTATCTGCTGAGCATACTCAGCCTGAAGCAGGCGGTGGGCGCCCTGACCTACCCCGACCTGCAACAGGTCGACGCCATGCTGATCAACTGAGCAGCGGCGCCAGCAATTCCAGACTGCGACTCAATGCACCACGATTGCGCCGGGCAAACTCTTGCCCGGCCTGCCCCATGCGCTGACGCGCGTCGTCATCACCCAGCGCGCGGCTGACAGTGTTGGCCAGCGTTGCGGCATCGCCAACGCGCTGCAACGCCCCGGCCTGCTCCAGCGCGGCGGCGATATCGGCACAACTTTCCACGTAGGGCCCACACACGACCGGTTTGCCCAGTGCCGCCGGCTCAAGCAGATTGTGACCGCCCACCGGAACCAGACTGCCACCAACAAACGCCACATCACAGGCGGCGTAGAACAGCATCAGCTCGCCCAGGGTATCGACCACGAAGACCGCCTCTTCACGCGGCACCTGATCGGCGCTACGCAGACACCAGGCCATATCCATTTCGCCCAGCACGCGCTCAACCTCGGCACGACGGCGTGGATGGCGTGGAGCCAGAACCAGCAGGGCCTGCGGATGGGCCTGCATGATCACCTGATGGGCTCGCAGCGCCGCTTCTTCTTCGCCGGCATGGGTGCTCGCTGCCAGCCACACTGGCCGCCCAGAGAGCGGTTTACGCCACAGCTGAGCACGCGCCTCAAGCCCCGCATCAAGACTCAAATCGAATTTCAGCGAGCCGGTCACCTCGACACGCTGAGCCGGCGCCCCCAGCGCGACAAAACGCTGTTGATCCTCGCGGGTCTGAACACCCAGCGCGGCAACCTGAGCAAACGCACGGCGCAGCCGCGCCTGACCAAACAGTTTGCGCATGCCACCAACTGAAGACTCGCCCAGACGCCCACTCAGCCAGATGACCGGCACCTCGCGTTGGCCACAAGCATCCAGCATATGCGGCCAGCATTCGGTCTCCAGCACCACCAACGCCCGTGGATTTATGGCGGTCACGAATCGGCGCATGGCCGCGGGCAGGTCCAGAGGAAGCAGACTGACCCTCGCCGCGGGCACCAGCTCACGCCAGCGCGCAGCCCCAGTCGGCGTGAACGCAGTCAAATACAAAGAACACTCAGGCCAACGCTTCTGCACCGCAGCGAGCAGCGAGACCGCGGAATTGACCTCACCAACCGAGGCCGCATGTATCCACAGCGGCCGTTGCGGCGCTGGTGCAGCCGGCAGATTGCGCCCCCAGCGCTGGGCCCAATTGTCACGCCAGGCCGGCTCCTTGCGCCCGCGCCACCACATGAAGGCCAACGCCAACGGTGTCAGCACATGGATCAGCAGGCGATAACGCATCAGGCCGGCCCGCACAAACCGACATGCCAGGCCTCGACAAAGTCACGCCACTGGCGCGCGGAATATCGCAATTCGCCATAGGCCTGCAGCTTGTCCAACGAGCGCTTGAGACGGCGGATATTCTCGTAGCCCCAGGTGCCTGCTGGGCGCTTGCGCGCCCGATCAAAATCAATCAGCCACCATTGTCCGTCGCGACACAGCAAATTGCGCGCGTTCAAATCGGCATGCCAATAGCCAGCCTGATGACAACGCGCAATGGCCATCGCCATGGAATCCCACAGGACCGGCGTCATTGCCCCGCCCGCCAAAAGATCGGCCAATGAAGCGGCGCCGCAGATGCGCTGCATGAGAATGTCGCCGCTGTAATTGAAGGCAGCGCTGCGATGCACCCGCGCAGCCACCGGCCGCGGCACATTGACGCCGTCAGCGTAGGCCTGAGCAAGAATGCGCCACTCGCGAAACGGGCGCGAACGCTCAAGCCCGGGGTACAGGTATTTATCCTTGAACAAGCGCCCGGGCAGGCCGCCACGCCAGTAATGGCGCAGCACCCAAGACTGATCAGCATGCTCGATAAACCAGGCGCTGGCCCGGCCTTCGGCGCTGCCAACCACGCGAGGCCCCCAGGCCTGTGGGTCGAACGCGGCCGCATCGGGACGCGCGATCAACCCCGGGTCGAACAGAATCCGGTCAGCGCCGACAGCAAGAACACGCTCCTGAATCACGCGCTGTGCCGTCCACGCCCGCGCTTCAACTGACGTAGGTCAGCCATTCCGGATGATCATCACGTTTGCCGCTGACATGATCGAAATACAACGATTGCAGTTTTTCGGTCAGCGGGCCACGACTGCCGCAACCAATGCTACGACCGTCAAGCTCACGAATCGGTGTCACTTCGGCCGCCGTGCCGGTGAAGAAAGCTTCATCGGCAACATACAGCTCATCGCGGGTCATGCGCCGCTCAACCACCTTGATACCCAGTTCATCGGCCAGGGTGAAGATGGTCTTGCGGGTGATGCCATCCAGCGCCGACAGCAAGGTCGGGGTATGCAACTCGCCATCGAACACCGCAAAGATGTTCTCGCCAGAGCCCTCGGCCACATAGCCATCAACATCCAGCAGCAGCGCCTCGTCATAGCCGTCGCGCACCGCCTCCTGCAAAGCCAGCATCGAGTTGATGTAGTTGCCGTTGGCCTTGGCCCGGCACATCGTCACATTGACGTGATGACGGGTGTAGGAGCTGGTCCGAATGCGGATGCCACGCTCCATGTTGTCGGCGCCAAGATAAGCACCCCAGGTCCAGGCGGCGACAATGACATGCACCTTGAGGTTGTCTGCACGCAGACCCATGCCTTCCGATCCGTAGAACGCCATCGGACGCATATAGGCCGAAGCCAGCTTGTTATCACGCACAGCGGCAATTTGCGCCTGATTGATCTCGTCCATGCTGAACGGGATCTGCATGTTGAGGATGCGGGCCGAATTGAACAGGCGCTTGGTGTGTTCCTGCAGGCGGAAGATCGCGGTGCCACGCGGCGTTTCATACGCCCGCACACCTTCAAAGACACCCATGCCGTAATGCAATGTGTGGGTCAGAACGTGAGTGGTGGCATCCCGCCACGGCACCATCTCGCCGTCATACCAGATCAGACCATCACGGTCGGCCATAGATGTCATAGTTTAAACCTGCTGTTACGTGCCCTTGATTGGAGGGGCGTTCATGGATAACTGCATATTGTATCCGCAGTTTCCGGCACATCGTTAACCTCAGCCGCGCCCGCTGCCCCATTCGCGCAACTGGCGCAAACCGCCGCGTACCCGTGCCTGCGCACCCTTTTTGTAGCGCCCTTTCTCGGCGTGACGAATGCGGCACACACCGGACAGCTCGATCGGCGTGCCCTGGGTGCCCAGCAACCAGCGAAACACCCGGTCTTCATGACACTTGGCGAAACTCTCTTCCGGACGCTGGAAGAACGGTGTGTCACGACAGTAGCCGATGGCCCGCGCCACATCGCCGTGGGTAATCTGCAATGGCCCGGTGGCGCGTGAAATATCGCGACTGTAGAACTCACTGGTGCCGACCTCGCGCACCTTCCACTGTGCATCCGCACTGAGCAGCGGATCATCAGCGCGCAGCAGGGTTGTAACCTGCTCCTGGCGCGGATACACCAGCGCATCCTGACGCCCCTGCAGGGCCTCACCCAATGCATCCAGACAGCCCGGCGCAAACACCAGATCGCAATCCGTGAACCAGACCCAGTCCGCACGTGAAGCCAGCGCCGCCTGATTGCGCCCGATCGAACGACGAAACAGTTGCTGTGGCGACAAAGGCTGCCAGTTCCAGGTCACGTTCGGCACCTTGTGCCCGGCGATGAAAGCAAGCAGGTCGACCGTATGCTGATCCTGCGGCGCGTGAAACACGCTCATTACCACCGAGACCTCACGCGGCGGGTGCAGTATCAGCGAGCTGAGTTGATACAGCAGCAGATGACTGTATTGCCAGCAATGGCTCACGATCTCGATCTGCAGCGGGCCAACTTTGGCTTCACGCTGCTCTTGCGCAGGCAGGCCAGGAGCAAACCAGCGAGCCGGCAGCAGACCGCTGGCAGCCAGTTTGTAAAACAGTAGAACCGCTTTATCCCGCAGTGTTTTCATGAGCACACGACAGACGCAATAGGCCTTGAATAGAGTGGAAATCACCGCGACTGCGGCATGCGCCCATCATACACATTGCCCTTGCTGCCGGCGCCGCAGGCCGCTTACAACACACGCTACAATCGTGCGCGACGCTTGCTCAATCCGCCCGGCCGCGAAGACACTGTCGTTCACTTGGCCTTTACCCTGAATTCATACTTTCGATACACGATGCGCGGCCGCACCCACAAACTGATCTACAACAATCTGCTGGTTCCCCTGCGCCCGTTCTATCGGGCCTACCCCTACCAAGGACGGGTCTCGATCGCCTCAGCCGATTCGCGTGGTTGCGTAGATATGGAACTGGGCTTTTTTTGCAATCGCATACCCAAAGCCGCCAACTCCACGGTCACGACCACCCTGGCGCGGGTGAAAACGGGCCACGAGGTTGCGTCCAGGCGAGCCAAGAAATTGTTTTGCAGTCCTGCACAACTCAGCGCTGATGACGTCGCACGGGTGGACCAACTGTTCAAGTTCGCCATCGTACGCAATCCCTACTCGCGCACCCTGTCGGCCTACCTCGACAAGGTCGCCCGCGATCTGTCGCGCAGCGAGAAAATTCGGGGCTTTGCCCATTTCATCCGCAGCCTTGAGCACGGCAAGCTGCACAGCAACGCCCACTGGGCGCCGCAATCCAGCCTGCTGCTGCTGCCACGCAATCAATTCGACTACATCGGCAAGTCCGAAACGCTGGACCGTGACCTCAATACCGTACTGCAGCACATATGTCCGAACGACACGCCGGCGATCAAATCGACGCTGAGCAATGCAACCGGCGCGAGCAAAAAATTGCAGACCTATTACAACGACGATCTAGCGGCCCGTGTGCTGCGCCTGTACCGTGACGATTTCAACCAGTTCGACTTCGACCCGACCTTCCCTTCCGCATAAGCGCCTATTCGCATGCATCTGTCCGTACTTGTCACCACCTACAACGCTACCGAGTGGCTACAGAAGCTGCTGTGGGGATTTGCCGCGCAGACCCACCGCGACTTCGAACTGATCATTGCTGACGATGGCTCGCGCCCTGAAACGGCGGAACTGCTCAAGCAGCAGGGTCAAGCGTTGGGCCTCGACATCAGGCACGTGTGGCAGCCAGATGATGGCTTCCAGAAATGCCGCATTCTCAACAAGGCCATCCTGCACGCCCGCAATGAGTATCTGGTGTTCACCGATGGCGACTGCATACCGCGGGCTGACTTTCTCGAGGTCCATGCCCGGCGCGCGGCTCAAGACACATACCTGTCCGGCAGTTACTACAAGCTGCCAATGTCGACCAGCGAGCGTATAAGCCGCGATGACATCGAAAGCGGGCGCTGCTTTGACTGGCGCTGGCTCCGCGCACACGGCCTGCCGCGCTCCGCCAAGCGCTCCAAGATTGACGCGAGTCCGACCATGGCGCGTTGGCTCAACCGTCTGACGCCGACCAAGTGCAACCTGAAAGGCTCCAATGCATCGGCCTGGCTCAAGGACATCATCCACATCAACGGGTTTGACGAGCGCATGCGCTACGGCGGCCTGGACCGCGAATTCGGTGTGCGTCTGGTCAATGCCGGGGTGCGTCCGGTCCATGTGCGCTACGACGCCATCGTGGTTCACCTCGACCACGCACGCGGCTACCGCAACCCGCAAGAAGTGGCGGCCAACAAGGCCCTGCGCGTTGCGGTCGACCGTCAGCGCATCGTGCAAACCCCCAACGGGATCACCCAGCTGCTGCAGGACGGCTACGCGGTGCCCAATGACGCCGCCGCAAACAAATACCTGAATCTGGATTCAAGCCACGCATGAGCACCACCGCACTGTCCGAAGACCAGCCCTTCGGCACCTTTGCGCCGCGCGGACTGGCCAACCTGATCCTGCATGCCTGTCACCGCATACCCGCAACATGGCCGGGCGCACGCACCCTCAACAAACTGCTGCGCGGCTTGATCAAACGCCCGACCCGACAATTCGACGTCGAGGTCGCTGCGCTGAAACTGCGCCTGCGCACCGCCGGCAACTATTGTGAAAAACGCCAGCTGTTCGAGCCGCAGTTCTACGACGTGCAGGAAATCAGCTGGTTGCGTGACTCCATGACCAAGGGCGGCGTGTTCATGGATATCGGCGGCAACATTGGTCTGTACAGCCTGCACATCGGCCACAGCTGCCCTGATGCCCGCATCATTACGGTAGAGCCGAATGAAGCGCTGTCGAGCCGAATGCTGTTCAACGCCGCAAACAATCAGATCGATATCGAACTCGCGCCGATTGCGCTGAGCGATTACAACGGCACGGGCTACCTCGACCTGTCATCACAGCAGCAGGGTGAAAACAGCCTCAACACAACCACGCAAAAGGGCAACAAGGTCCAGGTTTCAACCCTGCTTGAGCTGTGCAACGCCAAGCAGATCAGCCGTATCGATGCGATGAAAATCGATATCGAAGGACATGAGAATCTGGTCCTCTCGCACTTTTTTGCGCATGCGCCGCAAACCCTGTGGCCGGGTGTCATCGTGATTGAGCATGTGCATGATGCTGCCCATATCGTGTCCCGCCTGCAGGCCGAATTCGGCTACCGCATAGAAGCGCAAACCTCGCGCAATGTGCTGCTTTCGGCCTGATCAACGGCGCCGCTTACAACCGACCCAATTGACACCCAAACAGACTCTCCAGCTTCCTGCAAAGGCGCCCATGCAAACTGGTGAATCACACCTGAATCGCGCATTATCCGCGCTTGCCGACATGAACATGAGCGATACGTGAGCGAATCCGCGGTGCTGAACGATTTCCTGGCGCGCGCCCACCGGACCGACCTGACCATTGGTGTGGTTGGCCTGGGCTATGTGGGCCTGCCGCTGGCGCTGCGCTGTGTTGATGCCGGATTTGGTGTTGTGGGCTTCGACATCGACCCGGCCAAAGTTGACGCCATCGAATCCGGGCACAGCTACATCAAGCACATTGCCCATCAACGCATCGCCACGGCGCGCTCTGCCGGTTGGCAGGTCACCACCGATTTCGCGCGCGCCAGCACGGTGGACGCTTTGATCATTTGTGTGCCGACACCGCTGGACAAGCACCGCGAACCTGATCTGAGCTTTGTGATATCGACCACCGAATCACTGCTCCCGCATCTGCGCCCCGGCCATCTGGTCGCGCTGGAAAGCACCACCTACCCCGGCACCACCGAAGAAGAGCTTCTGCCGCGCATCGAAAGCCAGGGCCTGCGCATTGGCCATGACGTATTTCTGGTCTACTCACCGGAACGTGAAGATCCGGGCAATCCGAATTACACCACCCGCGACATCCCCAAGGTTGTCGGCGGCGTGACCGCAGCGTGTCTGAGTGCCGGTACGGCGATGTACGAAAAAATCGTCGACCAGGTGGTCCCGGTCAGTTCCACCCGTGCGGCTGAACTGACCAAACTGATGGAAAACATTCATCGCGCGGTCAATATCGGTCTGGTCAACGAAATGAAAATCGCCGCCGACCGCATGGGCCTGGACATACACGAAATCATCCGCGCGGCAGCAACCAAACCCTTCGGTTTCGTGGCGTACCGACCCGGCCCCGGCCTGGGGGGGCATTGCATCCCGATAGACCCGTTCTACCTGACCTGGAAGGCCCGTGAATTTGGCGTGCACACGCGCTTTATCGAACTGGCCGGCGAGATCAATTCGGCCATGCCGCAATGGGTGATGCAGAAGCTGGCCAGCGCGCTCAACAACCACGCAAAACCGATCCGTGGCAGCCGCATCCTGGTTCTGGGCCTGGCCTACAAAAAGAATATCGATGACCTGCGCCACTCACCGTCGGTCGAACTGCTCGAACTGCTGCGCGAGGCCGGGGCCGATTTCGCTTACAGCGACCCCTATGTGCCGCATTTCCCCAAACTGCGCGAACACAGTTTCGAGCTCAGCAACACGCCGCTTACCGCGCAAAATCTGGCCGCCGCAGATTGCGTTTTGATCGCCACCGATCATGACGATTTCGACTACGCCATGATCCTCGAACACGCCCCGCTGATCCTGGACACGCGCGGCCGCTATAGCGAAGCCCACGTAAAGATTGTCGCCGCCTGACCGGCGTGGCTAAACCCATGGCTTTGCCCTTTCGCCCAAATATGAACCTTCTAGTCCCATGAAAGTACTCGTCACCGGCGCTGCCGGCTTCATCGGCGCATTTGTTGCCAAAGCCCTGCTTGAGCGCGGCGACGAGGTTGTGGGCATCGACAACCTCAACGACTACTACGACCCGGCCTTGAAGTCGGCCCGCCTGGAATTGCTCAAACCGTATCCGGGGTTTCGTTTCGAACAGGTCGACATCCGTGATGCCAGCGCCTTGCGCCAAGCTGCACAGGGCTGCCAGCGCATCTGCCATCTGGCCGCTCAGGCTGGTGTTCGCTACTCGTTCACCAACCCGCGCGCCTATGTCGAAAGCAATCTGGATGGCTTTTTCAACATCCTGGAAGTGAGCCAGCAGCTGGCCGTGGATCACCTGGTTTTCGCCTCGACCAGTTCGGTCTACGGCGCCAACACCGCGGTGCCGTTTCGCGAAAATGCCGGCGCTGACCATCCGTTGAGCTTTTACGCCGCAACCAAGAAAGCCAATGAACTGATGGCCCATGCCTTTGCGCATCTGCACAATCTGCCCATGACCGGGCTGCGCTTCTTCACCGTATACGGCCCGTGGGGCCGCCCCGATATGGCCCTTTTTCGCTTCACCCGCATGATGCTCGCAGGTGAATCCATACCGGTTTACGGCCACGGCCAGCAATCGCGCGACTTCACCTACATCGACGACATCGTGGCCGGCGTCGTGGCGACCCTGGATCAGACCGCAGTCGGCAACCCGCAGTGGCGCGGCGAACACCCCGATCCGTCCAGTTCAGCGGCGCCATGGCGTATCTACAACATCGGCAATCAAACGCCGATTGCGCTGATGCACTTTATCGAGGTGTTGCAGGACTGCCTTGGCGTCAAGGCTCAGCTCGACTTGCAGCCCATGGTGCCAGGCGATGTGCCCAACACCTGGGCCGATACCCAGGCCCTGGACAGAGCCGTGGGCTACCAGCCGAACACGCCGGTCGAAACCGGCATTGCTCGCTTTGTCGACTGGTATCGTAGCTACTATCAGATATAAACCTGACACCATCGCGTCGCCCACCAAAAAACCATAACGCGGCGCGTTGAACATAAACAAAGGGGAGACATGTTCGATTTCTACATCGCGCACGAGTACTGGTTTGCCGCCGTGCAGCTGGCCCTGGCCATGCTCGGCATGGGCGCAACCCTGGCGCTGGGCGATTTTGCCCGCGTCGCAACCGACCCGCGGGGCTTTACCGTCGGTATCGTCCTGCAACTGCTGCTGGTGCCGTTGATTGCCTGGGCCCTGATCACCCTGTCAGATGCGCCACCCGGTCTGGCCGTGGGCTTGGCAGTGTGCGCCGCCATACCCGGCGGCAGCATTTCCAACATCCTGACCTTCTTTGCCCGCGGTCATATCGCCCTGTCGATTGCCCTGACCTCCATGGCCACCCTGGCCTGTCTGGTCACCACCCCGCTGATCCTGGATTTGCTGATCGCCCATCATCTGCCGCCCGGCTTCAGCATGCCGGCAGGCCGAATCGCGCTGGAGATCGGCCTGTGCCTGCTGCTGCCCCTGGTCCTGGGCATGCTCTACTTCCGATTGTTTCCACGCAGCGCCGCGGTGCTGTCACGCTGGTGCATCCGCGGCTCACTGTTCGTGATCGGCCTGATCGTGATCGGCGCTCTGGGCGCTGGGCGCCTGGATCTGGCCAGTTTTGGCCTGAACAACGTCATGTGGATGGTGCTGTTTATCGTCGCCCTGATGTTCACCTCATATGCGCTGCCACGTCTGCTCCGGGTCAGCCGCGCGGATGTTGCAGCGATCAACATCGAGGTCACGGTGCGCAACACCAACCTGGGCCTGCTCATCAAAGCCTCGTTGTTCCCTGCTGCGGTCGGGGTTGCCGACCCGGTTGGCGATACCACCCTGTTCGCCATACTCCTGTACGGCGCACTAATGCTGGTGTTCTCTACCCTGATGATCCCGGCGCACCGTCGCGCCAACCCGGCAGCCCAGAGCTGAGTGCAATTCATGCAAACGTCACGCTGAGTTCAAGCCGCTGCAACATGCGCGGTGTTCAATCGCGCCCGTTTTCAGCCAACCGTGCTCGCAATGCCCCGACGTATTCTGCTGCTTCACAACACCCCCAAGGCGCGCCGCTATTTTCGCCAACTGGCTGAGCATATCCCCGACCTGGATATCCGTGTGGCGGCAATTGGGCTGAGCAGCGGCCCGCGCCTGGCCGACACCCGCTATGCGTCGATGGCCCGCTACAGCATGGAACGCAAATGGCAACGCCATCGCATACCCAACTGGCGGATGCAGAGCCTGCAACGCGTTCATCAACGCTTTGCCCATTGGCATTATCACGCCGCAGCCGCAGCGATTAAGCGCCACCAACCCGATGCGATCGGCGTGTGGGGCGGGCAATCCGTGGACACACGGGCGGCTCTGGAAGCCGCGCGCGACCACGCCGTACCTAGCTATGTGTTCGAATGCGGATTGCTGCCGAACACCACGACCTGCGATCCCGAAGGGGTCAATTTCGAGAATGCCATTCCGCGCTACCCGCGCTTCTATGCCAACTACTCAGCGCGAGCCACGCATCCGCTGCCGGACACACTGATCGCACGCGCCAGCCATCATCGTGATGATGCGATCGAATTGCCGCAGGACTACTTTTTCATCCCATTTCAGGTTCGACTGGACAGTCAGGTGCTGCTGTATTCGCCATGGATACGCGATATGACCCACCTGTTCGACGTGATCGTCGAAGCCGCCCGAAATGCACTTGGGGCTAGCAACACTGCACTGGTGTTCAAACTACATCCGAGCTGTCGCCAGCACTATCGCGCGCTGCAGGATGCCGCCGCCCGAGACCCACGCATTCACTTTGCCAACGGCAACAGCACCGATGAACTGGTTCGCCAGGCCCGCGGCGTCATCACCATCAACTCCACGGTCGGGATTGAAGCGTTGTTGCTCGACCGTCCAGTGCTGACCCTGGGGCAGGCCTGCTATGCCATTCCTGGTGTGTGTGATTCCGCCAGCAGCGTGGCTGTGGTCAGTCGCTGGATGCAGCAAATTGAAGCGGGGCGCACACCTGATGCGCCCCACCGGGACGCATTCTTGCGTTACCTGGCCAATGAATACTGCATCCCGCAATCGCACAAGCATCCCGGCGAAGCACATTTCGCCGCGATCAGCACGCGCCTGGCAAGCCACCCGCGCCAGGCTCGGGTCAATCACGCGCGCCCGGCCAGCGGACTGGCGCTCAGCTCAAGCGTGCTTGCAGACGCTCCACCAGTTGCACAATTTCCTGCGGCTCATAGGCCTGCAGCAGTGTGGTCTGCGGCTGACCGGTAAGAAACTGCTGATGCGTCACCGCGCGCAACTGGCGGTACGCCTCCGCCAAGGTATCGGCATCAGCCGCCTCTATCAGCTCCAGCTGAGCGAGCTGTTCGAGTATGCGAATGACATCGGTATACCAGCGCACTTCAGGCAGACGCGATGCATGTGCAAGCACCGCAAACTGGCTCAGAAATTCGATATCGACCATCCCGCCCGGTGACTGCTTGGGGTGGAAGCTGCCATCACGCGGCGCCAGTGATTCGCGCATTTTTTCGCGCATATCGCGGACCTCGCCCAACAACTGCGCGCCATCGCGCGGCAGAGCCAGCGTTTCACGCCGCAGATCATCAAACTGCTCACGCAGGCTGTCACTGCCAACCACCGCACGCGCGCGAATCAGCGCCTGATGCTCCCAGGTCCAGGCCTTGTCGCGCTGATAGCTAGCCAGCCCCTGCAAGCTGGTCACAAGCAAACCGGACTGACCGGAAGGGCGCAGGCGGGTATCGATTTCGTAGGCCGTTCCAGCCCCGGTCGGCGTGGCCAGAAAATGAATCAGCTTCTGGGCAAGACGGGTGTAAAACACCTGCGGATCGAGCGGCAGATCGTGATCGTCACTGTCATACACAAACACCACGTCCAGATCCGAGGTGTAGCTGAGCTCCAGCCCACCAAGTTTGCCGTAGGCAATCACTGCAAAACGCGGTTCCGCCATATCCGGATAGCGCTGGCGCATTTGCGCCACAGCCTCGCCCATGGCCGCATCAAGAATCTCCTCGGCCAACTCTGACAAACGATCACTGACCCGCATGATCGGCAGCGCGGCCGACACATCCGCCGCAGCGATGCGCAGCATGGAGGCATGCCGGGTCCGCCGGATCACGTCCATGCGCGCTTCCATGTCATCCTCCGGCAGGCTGTCAAGGTTGTCGCGCAAACGCTGATGCAGGGCGGAGCGTTCATCCGGTGCATACAGGCGAATGGTATCGAGCAGCTCGGCCAGCACGGCTGGATACAAGCGCATTTCCTGGGCCAGCCAAGGACTGCGCTGACACAGCTGCACCAGTTCGCGCCGCGCCACCGCATTGTCGACCAGCAAAGTGACATAGTTGGCGCGCCCGATCAGAGCCTCGAGTATGCTCAGAACACGCTCGGTGGTATCGCCATCTGCCAACTGCGGCACGACCAGGCCGAGCAGCTCACCGAAAGCCTCGCAATCTTCATCTCGGGTAAACCAGCGCTCGGCCTTGGCCCGCATCTCGCCAAGCTGGCGCACCCCAAACTCAGCCGGCGCGTGCTCAAAATCACCGCGCCACCAGGCACGCCAGGATTCACCGACCGCCTCGTCATCATTGTGGTGAGCAAACAGTGCGGAAAACTGGGCGTGTACCACCGCACGGTCGCGCTGCAGACGTGCATCCAGCGCTTGCCAGCTGTCATAGCCCAAGGCACAGGCCAGCGCCAGACGCGGCTCTTCGTTGTCCGGCAGCACATGGCTTTGCTGATCACGCTGAGCCTGCCAGCAGTTCTCGACCCGGCGCAAAAACCAATACGCGTCGCGTAGCGCATCGACATCGCCAGGTGGGTGCAGGCCCAACTTCTTCACCGCCGCCATGGCCTGCATCAAACTGTTGCTGCGCAGTCCCGGCTCGGCACCGCCACGCACCAGTTGAAAAACCTGGACCACGAACTCGACCTCTCGGATACCACCCCAGCCGAGCTTGATGTCCTGCTCGTGGCCACGCTTGCGCACCTGCTCGTCGATCTGGGCTTTCATCTCGCGCAGAGCGGTAATCGAGCCGAAATCCAGATAGCGTCGATAGACAAAGGGCTGCAGCGTCTTGATCAGCTTTGCACCGGTACCACGGTCACCCGCGACAGTGCGCGCCTTGACCCATGCATACCGCTCCCACTCACGCCCGTGCGCCTCGTAGTACTCCTCCAGACTGGCTAGCGAATGGGAAACCGGGCTTTTGTCGCCAAACGGGCGCAAACGCAAATCCACACGGAACACAAAACCGTCTTCGGTGTGATCGTTGAGGCAACGCACCACGCGCTGCCCAAGGCGCACAAAGTACTGCTCATTGGCCAGCGGTTTGTCGCCATCCGATTCGCCAGTGCCGCTGTACGCAAAGATCACATCCACATCGGACGAGAAATTAAGCTCGCGACCACCCAGCTTGCCCAGTGCGATCACCGAGAAATGGGCTGGCGAACCATCGCGCAGGCGCGGCTGGCCGTGGCGTGCCTGCATGGCCTTCTGGTGCCAGCGAACGGCATAGTCCAGACATTCGTCGGCCAGCGCACTGAGCGCCGTCACGGTGTCCTCGGGCGTGACCAGATCGGCGATTTCCTGCCAGGCGATATGCACCATGACCTGATTGCGATACTGGCGCAGCTGGCTTTCAAATTGGACCTGATCGACCTCCAAATCGATGGTCGGACGCTGATCGGCCAGCATGGCCGCGATCGCGTCGGGATTGCGTACGCACCAGGCGCGCACGAAGGCGCTGGCGGCAAACACCCTTGGCCACTGCTCGCCGGCCGACGGTGGCAGTTGGTCAAGCTGCTGTTCTATATCCAGAGCCGCACGCGCTACGGCGGGGCGCAACAGGTCAGGCAGCTGCTCAAGCTGCGGATAAACAACCGCTGAACTCACACCAGATCTCCACTGATGTGATCCAGAATTAACGCCGCCAGACGTGGATTGAGCGAAGGCGGGAAGTCATGCCCCCAGCCCTTGATCACCTCCAATCTAGCCAGTGGCATGGCCCTCGCCAGCGCCCGCCCACCTGACACATTGACCAGCGGGTCATCGCTGCCATGCACCACCAGTGTCGGCACATTGAGCTTGCGCAGCAGCGGCTCGCGATTGGGTGCATTCATCACGGCCTGGGACTGGCGCAAGAAGCCGGCACCATTGAGGCCGCGATCCACACAGGCCTCAACCTGACGCCTGAGCTCGGCCTCGTCGGTGGGGTATTGGCGCCCCTGCAGCAATCGCCATTGACGAACCAGATGGCGGACCAGGGATTCCCGATCGCGCCCTGCGGGCGGCTTGAACAGAGACTTGAGCACGCGCGCGCGCGCCTGCCCTACTGAGCGCCGCCCGGATGTGGTCATGATCAAAGTCTGGCTGGCCACCCGCTGCGGATGATTCAAAGCCAGCTCCTGGGTAATCATGCCGCCCATGGATGCGCCCGCCATGTGTGCACGCTCTATGCCCAGATGATCCAGCAATGCGACCGCATCATTGGCCATGTCGGCCAGGCTGTAGGCCGAGGGCAAACATTTACCGAGACGCCAGCGCAGCAAATCCAAAGGCCCGTAACGCTTCGGTCGCGGGGCCTGATGCAGACGCGAAAGACCGACATCACGATTGTCGAAACGCACCACCTGAAAGCCACCGGCGGCCAGCATGTCGACCAGTTCGTCAGGCCACTGAATCAACTGGCAACCCAGCCCATGAATAAGCAGCACGTCACCGCGCTTCTCACCGCGTGGCGGCGTCACCTGATATTCCAGATCGAGTTCTGCTGTGTGCAGCGTGGGCATGGCCGTGCTCAAAAAAACAACTAGCTTATCGCATGAGAAAAAAGCATCCACAGGACCTGTGGATAAACTTGTGAACGACGCGCTGACAAACAGGCTAAGTGCTTGCCCGCATTGCCAAAAGCAGACCCTGATCAGAAAATGACCAGATAGAAATAATTACATGTATTCAGCATGTTGAAGAGCAAAGTCAGCGCACCCAAGGGCTTGACAAGGGCGTGCATCGCAAGGCGGAAATCCACCCCGCGGTGGCCCCGTAACAAGCCCGTATAACGGTGAAAATGCGGCGCTCAATCCGTCAATCACACGGCAAAGACGCGCGCACACTAGACTATGCCCATAGTGATGGGGGACCAATGACAAAAATTTCGCAGCAAGTGCTCGAATTCTCGTTGAACAACGCGATGGCCAGGCGCCGTCGGCTGCTTTCCCGTATCAGCTGGCTTAGCGTCATGCTGTGGCCGGCACTCAGCTATGTGTCCTATCGAACGCGCCCGCTGGAGGTCTACACCATTGCCGGGCTGGGCATGATTAGCGCGCTGTCAGTGGTAATCGTGCTGCTGCTGGCATTTGGGCGCTCCGAGAATTTCTACCGGGATGCGCGCCTGTTCAATGGGGTCTACATGGCTGCCACGGTGGCCCAGACCGCCAATGTCCTGTTCGGCTCAACCGCACCGCTCTATCTCAACGGACAACCGCCGTTGATCATTGCCGGCTACCAGATCATTGCGGTGCTGGCCTATGTCACGCTCGACAGCCACTCGGCCCTGCGCATGACCCGCGCCTACGCTGTGGCACTGGCCCTGCTTATCACCGGCCATGCGCTGACCCATTGGTCACAGTTCAGCAGCTACTACGCCCTGGCCCTGACCTTCACCATGGGCTGCCTGCTGCTGCCGGGCACGCAGTTGCTCATGCGCCTGTATCTGGATCTGCATCTGGAGGCCTTGAGCAAGGCACGTGAGCGTGAAGCCGAACAACGCACCGAGCTGGAGCGCAACCACCGCCTCAGTCTGACCGATGCCGCCACCGGGTTGCTCAACGAGCAGGGCCTGATGGAGCGCATCGGCGAATTGATGGCACAGTCGGAAAATTTCGGTGTCATTGCGTTCCGACTGGATGCCGAAAACACGGCACGTGAGGTGCTCGGCAAGGCGGACTACAACAAACTGCTCGCCGAAGCGGCCGAACAGCTCACGCAGTGGGCTGGCAGCAAGGACCAGGTGGCACGCCGCAGCGGCAGCGAGTTGCTGGTCTGGACGTCCAAGATCAACACCCCAGACAAGCTCGAGCAGGTTGCACGGCAATCCTTAAAGCAACTGCATGAACTGCCCACGGCGCAACGCCAGCGCAAGATGCCTATTCGCTTCCACGCAGCCGGCAGTGTCAGCCAGGGGCATCTCGATATCAGCTTCCTGCTCGAAGAGGTAAATTTCCGCCTGTTCATGGCACGCCTGCGCGACACCCGCACATGCTTTGATGCTTAACCGCCGCTGAGCAAGCCGAGGCTGCCGGTCACCCCTAAACGCAAAGCCAACAGCACCAGCACGGCCTTGAACAACAGGGTGAACTGGCGACGCGAAACCAGCCGCATGATGCGCCGACCGAGCAACGTGCCCAGCGCCACCCCGGCCATGAGTGGCAGGGCCATCTCCCATTGCGCCAGCAGACCAAACCCGAGCACGCCGAAGGCAGCGATCTTGAGAACATGGCCGATGGCCTGACACACCGCCAGTGTGCCGACAGTGGTTTGCTGGCTCCAACGACGGTCGAGAAAGAACGGCCCGATGATCAGCCCGGTAGCCCCGATGACCATGCCGACCGCGCCATTGAGCGCGCCGGCAACCAGCATCTTGCGCCGACTCGGCCAGTGGGTGTGCAGCGCCGATGACACGCCGGGCAACAGCGATAACACAATCGCCACGGCCAGAATCAAGCGAATCGCATCGGCATCTGCCCGCGCAATCAGCGGCGCGGTCACAAACGGCAGAGGCAGACAGCTCAAACTGAACCAGGCCACGCTCGGCCAGTGCACATCATGCCGATAGGCCACGCCCCGAACAGCATTGGAGACCGCCTGTACCGCGGCATGCAGCGGCACCGCCACAACCGGCGCCAGCCCGAGCGCGAACATCACCCCGATCAGCAACGTGCCGCCACCCAGCCCGGCCACGGCCGACAAGGTCGCGCCCAAAAATGCGGCGAGTGAAAGTATCCAGACCATGGCGACCTTTTCTAAGTGGCTATGCGACGAACCGTCAGCGCCGCCAGCTCAACCTGTGGCGCTCTGACCACAGCAGGTTTGCACCTCGACCGAGACATGCGCCAGCCCCAGTTCGTGCGGCAAGCGGCTTTTGTAGTTCTGTGGCGTATCCGGCTGATGGGCCACCAGCGAGATGATCGCCGCACGCAGCCCGGGCCCGATGGCCCACACATGCAGATCGACCACCCGGCTGTCGCCGTCAGCCTCAAGCGCCGCAACCACTTTCTCGCACACCGCGCCGCTGGCCTGACGATCAAGCAGCACAGCACTGGTTTCCGCCAGAAGGCCAATAGACCAGCGCCCGACCAGCAGTGCGCCCAGTATGCCGATCAACGGATCGACCCAGACCACGCCGCAAAATTTTCCGATCAGCAGCGCGACAATCGCCAGCACCGAGGTCAGCGCATCAGCCAGTACGTGCAGATAGGCGGACTTCAAATTGTGATCGTGATGATGGGCATGCTCATGCTCGCCATGATCATGCTGAACCCCGAGTATGACCACGCTGATCGCATTGACCAGCAAGCCCAGCAACGCAACGATCAGCGCCTGATCGAACAGAATGGCGGTCGGCGCAAACAGGCGATGCACGCTTTCCCACGCCATGAAGGCGGAAAACAGGGCGAGCAGTATGGCTCCGGAAAACCCGCCCAGGGCATTGACCTTGCCGGTGCCAAAACTGAATTCATCACTGTGCGCATGGCGCCGTGCATAAACATAGGCAAACAGACTGATGGCCAGGGCCACGCTGTGCGAGCCCATGTGCAAACCATCGGCAAGCAGCGCCATGGACCCGAGCACGCTGCCGCCAATCAACTCCACCACCATGGTCACGCTGGTGAGTATGACGACGATCAGGGTGCGCACTTCGCCAGGACGGCGGCGATCCTGACCAAAACTGTGGCTGTGTTGCCAACGCGGCAGATTTTTAGCGTGCATCAATCTTCAATCGCAGTAGCCAATGCGCCCACAGGATAGACCCTGGAGTCGCGTCCAGGGTCAAGCTGCCGAGACAATCACCAGACGTACAAAGCGCAGCAATTCACGCTGCGCCGGGGTCGGCTTGTCCGGATCCGCCCCCTTGCTGGCCTTACGCAATAGCTGGCGCAGAGGCTGAATATCAACCGCCGGATGATGCTCAACGAACTCGGTCACGGCCGGCTTGCCCTCGCTGATCAAGCGATCACACCAGCGCTGCGCGGTGCGGGTCGCTTGCATCGACAGCGAACTGCCTGGGTCGGCCTTGTCCATGGCCAGCGCAACCTCATCGCTATCATGCTCGCGCAGCAGCTTGCCGATGCGCTTCAAATGGCGACGTCGCGCTTCATGGGAATTGATACGTTTGTATTCGACCAGCGCATCGCGCAGGTTTTCCGCCACGGGGAAGTCTGCGATCTGGACTTTGCTCAAGCTGGTCAGGCGCAGCCCCAGAGCTTGCAGCGCGGCATCTTCGCGCTTGAGCTGGCTTTTGCTCGGCCCGTCATACAATTTGTTGTCTTCGGATTCAGATTCAGACACGGGTTACGCATCGCGGCAAGGGGGGCTGTATTGTAGCCAGCCACGCGCAGCGATGATGCGTTTACTGTCATGATCACGTCATCGCCGCGCCTCATAGTGCGAGATTGATCAACCAATGTGCCGTGCCCAGATGCGCCTGATACTGACCAGCCTGCTGCTGCTCGCCTTAAGTGCCTGCGGTGGACGCGAAAGCGCCGCTGCGCGTGCCGATGATGCCACCTCCATCGCCCAATGCACGGCGCTGGATCAACCAGTCGAAGCACCGCTGCAGCATTACCTCGGCGCCATGCACGAGCATTCCAGCTACTCCGATGGCGACATCCACGCCCTGCCCGCCGACTACTACAGCGCCGGCAAAAACCTGGGACTGGATTACATGGCCGGCTCGGAGCATTCCGACACGCTGGATGATGGCGTTTTCATTTCCGTGGGCGCCGACTGTTTCACCACCCCGGACGGTCTGCTGACGTGCCTGACCTCGTTGCGCGACGACACGCTGGCCAAATGGGAAGCCACTGCCGTGCAAACCGCCGCAGCCAGCGACGACAATTTTCTCGCCATCCGTGGCTTTGAGTGGACCTCGGACCGCTTCGGCCACATCAACGTCTATTTCTCGCACAACTTCAGCAACGCCAAGACCGATCTCGGCTATCTCGTCACCATGTCCACATTCTGGGACTGGTTCACACGCAGCCCGACCGAACCGGCCCTGGTCGGCGGCGGCAGCATCACCGCGCCGGTCCTGCTTGGTGGTGGTGGCGACGGTCTGGCCCACTTCAATCACCCCAGCGACAAATGCCTCAGCGATGGCGATGCCGGATGCAACTGGAACGATTTCGAATTGGTGCCCGATGCGGTGGAGCGCATGTTCGGCATGGAGCTGTACAACGGCGGTGGCCGCGACGACCAGTACCCGATCGATTTCGTGCGTGCACTGGACAAGGGCTGGCGCCTGTCGCCAGTCGGCGCAGAAGATGAACATGCCACCGATTGGGCCTCGCCGTCATTGGCCAAAACCGTGACCCTGGCCAGCGCCCTGAGTGACAGCGCATTCAAGCAAGCCTGGTTGGCCCGCCGCACCTATGCCCTGGTCGGTGATGCGGATTTGCGCCTCGACATTAGCGCCGGCGGCTATCCCATGGGCAGCACCCTGCACTGCAAGGCCGACCTGCCAGTTCCCTACAGTGTTCAGGTCCGCCATGCCGACGGCCAGCCCTTCGACGGCCAGATCCAGCTGCTCAGCAACACCGGCGTGGTGGTTGACCAGACCCAAGGCGACAGCCTCAGCCTTGAGCTGCCGGCCAGCCTGCAAGAGCGCTACTACTTTGTCCGTGTGAACACCCCGGACGGGGAATCGCTGGCCTACAGCGCACCGGTGTGGATCAGCGCGGCCGAGTGAGTGGCTGCAGCACTCTGATCTGATGTTCGGCGTGAAAAACACGCCCATCACTATCCCGCACACGGATGTCGATCTGCTGCAGGCCAGGCGCAAGATCGGCGGGCAAACGCGCCGTCCACAGATGTAGTGACGGCAGACTGGCCTTGGGTCGACGTCCTGGCGGCGCGGCCACCTCCTGCCAGTGTGCACGGGCCCATGGGTATTCCAGTGCCAGCCGGTAGGGATCAGCCTGCAGGCTGGGCACCATCGCCTGCCATTCCCCTTCCGGCAAGCGGTACTCAACAGGCGTGCCGATGCGTTGCGCGCTGTAATACCCGGTATAGACGTTTACGTGCAGATCAACCTGTTCGCCGGCCTGACTTGTCGAAGGGCCATGCACATGCAGGCGCTGACTCTGAGGCTTCCCGGCAGCCTTCCAGTTGAGCTGGTAATCCGAACCACGAAACTCAATCCAGCCATAGCCGTGCGGCGTGCCGTCACGCATGGTTGCATGCGGTATTCCGCGTGCATCCAGTGCACCGCGCCAACCATCACCCGAGGCGGCCCCGACCACATACAGATGATGCGCTTGCGTGTGCTGCCAGCCGAATGCCTCATTCATGTCGATGCGTAGCTGAGTGTGGGTGTGCCCGGCCAGGGTCAACACCCGATGCCGGCCTAGCGCCTCGAACAGCTGCGCACGATCCACACTGCGGAACATGCCTTTGAAAATCACGTTACCCAGCGGCGGAATATGCATGGCCAGCACAACCAGATGATCACTCGGCACATGCTTGAGCGAAGCGCGCACAAACTGCAGTTGCTGCGGATCCAGACCACCCGCAAAATCACCAGCGCCAGGCCCTTCCCAGGCCACCGAATCCAGCACAATGAAATGGACCTTGCCTTCGTTAAAGGCATAGTGCGTAGGCCCGAAAAGTTGCCGGAACGGCCCACGCGCATCCTCCGCCGAGCTCGCTTCGGGGTCCAAATCATGATTGCCCAGCACATACCACCAGGGCAGCCCTAGCGTCGCCGTTGCCTCGGCCATAGGCTCAAGCAGGCTTGGCACATCGCCCACGATATCGCCCAGCGTCAGGCCGAAGCGGAAGGATTGCGGATTCTCCACATCGGCAACAATGCTGCGACGGAAATACTCCAGCTGCTTGTCGTTGTAAGGCTGAGGGTCAGCCAACACCAACACTGAGAAATTCTCGCTGGCTTCAGCCGCCTTGAGCAAAGAAAAATCATGTGAGGGTGCAGGTGTTCCGGTCAGAGCGTGAAAAAACTTCGGGCGGGCCAGCGCATCCAGCGGCAGCTTGTAACCTGCCGGCTTGATCACGAATATGAAGTTGGCGCCCTCGGCATTCAGCCGGTAATGTCCGCGCGCATCGCTGAGCACAACCTCGCGCCCGTTGGAGACCGCCACATCGGCAAGGCCTGGCTCGCCCTCATCGCGCTGCCCGTTGCCGTTGCGGTCAACATAAACAAGGCCTGCGACACTGCTGGAACTCGACGCCTGCACGACCATCCACCAGACCACCAGCGTCAGGCCAACAGCACTGCAGATGATCAGTAACGTTCGCATCATGCCAAGCCCAAGCGGAACCGTCGCCCACTGTGCCTGTCGCATTCGGTCAATTCAACGCTGATAGTGTTGCGCAATCAGCGTCATGGATATATTCAATTTCATTATTTTAGGATTAGCTAATACAATAGCTCATGTTCGCAGATAGGCAGCCCGTAGCCACAACAGCACCAGGAGGTCACATGCTTTTTCGTCAGTTCTTCGAGCCTGAATCCAGCACCTATACCTATTTGCTGGCGTCCGGCGCCGGTCGCGAAGCGTTGATCATCGACCCGGTCAAGGGCATGACCACGCACTATCTGCAGGCCATTCGCGAGCTGGATCTCAAGCTGGTCCGTGCGATTGACACCCACACCCACGCCGACCATGTCACCGCACTGGGCGATCTTCGCGATGCAACCGGCTGCGTGACCATCATGGGCGAATTCACCAATGCCCAGTGCGTGTCTGAACACGTTCGCGAAGGCGACATCCTGAATGTTGACGGCACCCGCCTGCAGGCGATCTACACCCCGGGGCACACCGACGAGTCGTTCAGCTTTGTGCTCAATCCCAAAACCCCGGAAGCGGTCTTCACCGGCGATGTGCTGCTGATTCGCGGCACCGGACGCACCGATTTCCAGAACGGCGATGCGGAAAAATCCTGGGATTCCATCGTCAACAAACTGTTCGTACTGCCGGACACAACGCTGGTCTACCCCGCCCATGACTACAAGGGCTGGACTGTCTCTTCAATCGCTGAGGAACGGCACCACAATCCGCGCCTGGCCGGTAAGACCCGCGAGCAGTATGTCGACATCATGCACAATCTGAATCTGCCCGACCCCAAGCAGATGGACGTGGCGGTGCCGGCCAATCTGGCCTGCGGACAGCCGGATTAGGCCGCAGCAGCACGCCCATAACGGCCGCACATTTAAAAGCCCGGTTGTAGCCTATCGGTTGTGCCGGTCGAGCCTGGCCAGATAGCGTTGCCGCCCACGCTCGCCGAGTTTTTCCATCCACGGCAGCAACAACTCAATCAGCCACGGAAAGCTGCCGACCAGGCGCCCGGACAAGCTGTCGCCCCACGAGGGATAAATCTCGACTTTGCCGGACTTCATGGCCTTGTCGAAGGCATCGCCAATCTGCTCTATGGTCTGCGGCGTGCTGACAAAGTTCAGCGGACTGCCGTTGTTGCGCGCCTCGAAATGCAGCATTGGCGTATCCACCCCGCTGGGATAGATGCCGGACACGCGAATGCCATGCGGACGCAGTTCGCTGTGCAAGCTCATCAGCAGACCACGCAGGCCAAACTTGGTCGCGGCGTAGTTGGCACTGCCTTTAAGCGCGATAATCCCGCCCATCGACACAGTGCTGATGATGCGCCCGCGACGCCGCGGCAACATGTGCCGGGCGCAGGCGCGCAGCACATGAATGGCGGCGCGCAGATTCACATCCAGCTCAATGTCGAGCTGGGCGGGGTCGGCATCGGCCAATAGATTTGGGAACACCACCCCGGCGTTCATCACGGCGACATCAAACCCTGCCGGATCGAACTCAATCTCTCGACACAAACGGTCCAGCGCGGCGCGCTGACTCAGATCGACATGACGGGCCGTGGCCGATGTCAGACTTGCCGCAAGCGCCGCCGTGGCCACCTCGTCACGATCTGCAAGCAGCAGTTGATAGCCCAAACGATCCAGCCGGCGGGCAATTTCCGGGCCGATGCCGCCACTCGCCCCGATCACCACGGCACGCCGCTGGGCACTCAAGCCTGCACTCCGATCTCACGCTTAACTTCGCCCAGCGCCTTGAGGTAGGCATCCACATCAACATAGTTGGCGTGGCGCGGCGTTGCGATATAACGGTGCCCGCCCTTGAGGTCAGGTTCGGGCGCACGCTTCTTGTCGGCCAGTTTGCGCGCCAACGGGGTGTCGCGTGCGGCCACCGCATCGGCCACGATCAGCTCGGCCATATGGTCATAGTTGCTATACGCGGCCGAAGCAAACTCGATAAAGCCCAGCACCGCCAGATTGTCGTAGCGCTTGGAGAACATGCGCAGGTACAGATCCGGCCGCCCCTCCTTCTCGACCCAGGCATCTTCAGGCAGAAACGGACTGGCGTGCTTGTAGCCTGTGGCGGTGATGATCAGATCGATGCGCTCGCGCGAACCGTCGGCGAACACCACCTCATCACCATCGAACCGCTCCACCCCCGGCTTGGCGATGCAATCGCCATGGGTGATGTAATGCAGAATCTGGGTATTGACCAGCGGATGTGATTCAAACACCCGGTGATCGGGCTCGGGCAAACCGTATTTTTCCGGCTTGCCGTTGAGCAGCCGCAGCAGCAAGCCGAACACCCATTGCTGGATTCGAAACGGCAGCTTGGGCCCCTGGGTCGCGATCACGTCGGCAGGTATGCCCATCAAATGCTTGGGCACAAAGTGGTAACCGCGACGGGTACTCAAGAAAGCTTGCTCACTGGCAAACGCTGCATCGCAGGCAATGTCGACCCCGGAATTGCCGCAGCCGATCACCAGCACCCGTTTGCCCCTGAACTCCTGAGCCGAGCGATAGCTCACTGCATGGCGAATCTCGCCATTGAAGTTGCCCGGCCAGGTCACGATGTTGGGCTCCCAGGTCACTCCATTGGCGCAAATCAGATAGCGCGCCGACACTGTGCTGCCATCGCCCAGCTGCAGTGTCCACAGCCCATTGTCATCACGCGTGGCGCTGACCACCTGCGTGTTGAAGCGGATATGGCGACGCAAATCATAGTGCTCGGCGTAGCTGCGGATATAGCTGAGCAACTGGCGATGACCGGGATAGTCGGGATAATCCTCCGGCATCGGGAAGTCAGGAAAGCCCGAACACGTGCGCGAAGAAATGAAATGTGCGGTCTCATACATCGGTGAGCCCGGCGCATCGATGTCCCAGATGCCACCCACATCCTGGTTGCGCTCCAGCGTCACAAAGCGCACGCCGGCCTGAGCCAATCGACGGGTAAGCAGCAATCCGCCGGGACCTGCACCCACAACAGCCACATCCAATACAGTGTCAGTCATAATTCATCCCAGTACGTGACCACTGGTCACATTATGAAACGTGAGTGTTGGTCACGTTTGAGTTAGTGTCAAGCCATGCCCGAAACCTCAACACAGACTTTGCGCCGTCAGCCTGAACAAGCGCGTGCACGCAAAAACCTCAATGCCATGCTGGATGCCGCCGCACAACTGATTGGTGAATGTGGCACCGACGGCTTTTCCATGGCGGAACTGGCGCGCCGCGCCGGCGTGTCGAAACCCGCGCTATACCGCTACTTCCCCAACAAGCAAGCCGTGCTCGTGGCCCTGGCGCAGGCCAGCTTCGAACACAACAACACCCTGTTGCGCGAAAGCCTGCAACGCCATCCGGACGATCTCAACGATGCCATGCGCGATGCCCTGACCCGCTATTGCGAGTTGCATCGCTCACAACCGTTTCGCACCCATCTGCGTGCGGCCATGCACGCCGACCCGCAACTGATGGCGATGGACTTTGCCGACACCCGCAACAATGCCGCGTTGGCCGAACAGGCCCTGCACACGCAGTTTCCCCAGCTCGACGCGGACGCATTACGCCATCATCTGATGCTGGTCATGGCTTTTGCCGATGCGCTCGCATTGCTCAGCATTCAGGTTGAGGATGGCGAAGCCGAGCAATTGATTGAACGCTTCGTCCACATGAGCACGTCCAGCCTGCCGCTAGGCCAGGATCTTTGAGCCCATCCACAGCGCCATTGCAATCATCATCAGGTTTTCGGTCAGCGACACGAAACCCAGCGGGACCTTGCTGGCACCGCCCACGCAGGCACACTTAAGCGTGCGCCGGTCGATGTATACCGCCTTGAACACCGACACCGCACCGATGGTCCCGATAGTCAGGGCCAGCGGCACAGCCAGCCACATCAGCACGCCACCCAGCATCATCACGCCAGCGGCCGCTTCCGCGAACGGGTAGATATAGGAATAGCGCACCCAGCGCTGGGCCAGCAGATCGTAGTTGAGGAACATGGTGGCGAAACGTTCCACGTCCTGCAGCTTGAGCAAGCCGAGCACGACCATGCTCAAAGCCACAAACCATTGCAGCGCCTGCACGTTCAGCGCGCTGCCAAGCACGCCATGGCTCAAGGCCAGCGCACTTGCGCCAGTCAGACTGAACAGCGCGATCACCGGGGTGTAGCTGGTCGCCTCCGGGTCCGCCGGCGACTGGCCAAGATGCCGCTGCAGGTCTTCGTAGCCACCAATGCGTTGGCCATCGATGAACACCTGCGGCGTGGTCTTGACCGCATGTTCGGCCTTGAATGCCTGCACTTCACTGTGCGAGCGCAGCGGGCAGTCTTCCACTTCAAAGCCGGAGCGTTTGAGCAGATCGCGGGCTTTCAGGCCATACGGACACAGGTGCTTATCCATAACCATGCGATACAGCACCGCGCGACGTGGCTGAGCTGAGGTTTGAGCTTGTGATGACATATGCACCTCCTGTGTATGTGCGAGTGTTGTCAGCCATGCTAAGTTCCGTACCACAGTACGGAGTCAAGCCCTATGCTTTCGATCGGGAAATTCGCCGCCGCCGCAGGGGTCGGTGTGGAAACCGTGCGCTACTACCAGCGCAAGGGTTTGCTGGACGTGCCGGACAACCGCAACGGCATGCGCCGCTATGACGAGGATGATCTGCGCCGCCTGAAATTCATCCGCAAAGCCCAGAGCGCCGGCTTCACCCTGGCAGAGATCAGCGAGCTTTTAGCTCTGGATGCCAGCCGCGACCGCAAACGCGCGCGCCAGCTTGCCGCAACCCGCATTGCCGCACTGGATGAAAAAATTCAGGAGCTGCAGCGTGCGCGCCAGGCCCTGACCCGGCTGGCCACACAATGCGCCCAGGGCGAGCGTGGGCCGTGCCCGATCCTTGAAGCGTTCGAGGTTTAGGCGGCGACCCGCTCCGGACAGTGGGCAGCGATCATGAGTATTGCTAGTCTGCGTGCAATGCCATGCCGGTGCGGCTGGCGAATGTGAGGCTGGCTGATGCACTGTCCCGAATGCACCCATGACAACCCGGCAGCAGCCCGTTTCTGCAACGACTGCGGCA
>JBFKEC010000008.1:0-27317 GCA_041619315.1 Oceanococcus sp.
CAAAGCGCGATTCACGGCCTCAAGCTCACCGCGGTGGCGGTGGTGGCACATGCGGTGTGGGCCATGGCCACGACCTTGTGCCCGGATCGACAACGCGCCAGCATCGCTCTGCTCGCCCTCGCCATCGCAGCCTTGGGCCATTCCGCCCTGAGCCTGATCGGCGCCATCGTCATCGGCGCACTGCTGGGCTTGCGCTGCTGCCGCCATGTGCCGCAATCACAGCACACCCCTCTGGACATGGGCCTGTCGCGCCGCTTCGGGCTGATCTGCCTCGGCCTGTTTGCCGTGCTGTTGGTTGGTCTGCCGATCGCCGCCAGCGTGTTGCCCCATCATGCCGTGCAACTGTTTGATGCGTTTTACCGCGCCGGCGCACTGGTCTTTGGCGGCGGCCATGTGGTGCTGCCGCTGCTGCAATCCAGCGTGGTGGCTCAGGGCTGGGTCAGCACCACCGACTTTCTGGCCGGCTACGGCGCCGCTCAGGCCATTCCCGGGCCGCTGTTCAGCTTTTCGGCCTATCTGGGTTTTGTCGACGGGCCACTGGGCGGTTTCGCCGGCGCCAGTCTGGCGCTGATTGGCATCTTTCTGCCCGGCTTGCTGATCCTGCTTGCAGCCTTGCCGTTGTGGAACGCGATACGACACCAGCCCCAGGCCTATCCGCTGATGGCCGGCGCCAATGCCGCCGTGGTCGGGATTCTTGCTGCAACCTTGTATCAACCGCTGTGGACCAGCGCGGTTCATCGCCCGGTCGATCTGCTTGTGGCCGCCACCGGTCTGGTGCTGTTGAGCGCCTGGAAAGCACCCGCCTGGATCGTGGTTGTGGTCTGTGTTGGCGCCAGCGTGGCCGCGCAGCTGTTGGTGTGAAGGGCCAGCACCGGTAGAGTCTGCGCTCCAAGCTACACTTGCATCGAGGAGACAGCAGATGAATTACCGCGCACTACGCGTCATGGAAAAAGGCGCTGAAGCCAGCTTTGAAAGCGTCGAACTGCAACCGCTTGAGGCCGGCCGGGTCACGATCAAAGTCGAATACTCCTGCCTCAACTACAAGGATGCACTGGGCGTGACCGCGAGCAGCCCGATCATGCGCACGCTGCCGTGCACGGCCGGCATTGATCTGGCCGGTAGCGTGACCGAATCACGCGATGAACGTTACGCACCGGGCGACAGGGTGCTGGCTTGCGGCGCCAATCTGGGCGAACTGTACGACGGCGGGCTGGCGGAAATGGCCCAGGTTGATGGCGAGTCGCTGGTCGCCTTGCCGGATGATTTCTCGACCCGTGAAGCCATGACCTATGGCACCGCTGGCTTTACCGCCGCGCTGGCCATGGTCAAACTGCTGCGCAACGAGCAAAGCCCGGACATGGGTCCTGTTGCGGTCACTGGCGCCACCGGCGGGGTCGGCTCCATTGCCATAGCCCTGCTATCACAGGCTGGCTTCGCACCTGCCGCAATTACCCGCAAGCTGGATCAAGCCGAATATCTGAAAAGCCTGGGTGCGGCCGAGGTGGTTGATGCCAGCACCTGCGGCAAAGCCGAAGGCGCACTGATGAAGCCGCGCTGGGGCGGCGCGATCGACAATCTGGGCGGCGACACCCTGGCCTGGCTGATCGCAACCACCCGACCTCACGGCAATATCGCCAGCATTGGCCTGGCCCAGTCGATGAAGCTCAACACCACGGTGGCGCCGTTTCTGCTGCGCGGCATCAATCTGCTGGGCATACATTCGGTGGACATCCCCACACCGCTGCGGCAAGACACCTGGGCGCGGATCTTTTCCGATTGGCGGCTGAGCGATCCGGACCGGTTTGTCCACGACACGATCAGCCTGGATGAGGTCCCGGCCGCCTGCAGCAAATTGATGCAGGGTCAGGTTCACGGCCGATACCTGGTCAAGATTGGCTGAATTCAGGGCACAAAAAAAGCCGGTCGAGACCGGCTTTTTTTGCGTCCAGGGTTACCCTGTCGGGCCGAGGATCATTCCTCGGCTGACTTCACTTCGATCAGTTCAACATCGAAGATCAGGGTCTGGTTGGGGCCAATCATGGCGCCCGCGCCGCGCTCACCATAAGCGAGTTCCGGCGGAATGAAGAGCTTGGCCTTGCCGCCCGGTTTGACCATCTGCAGACCTTCGGTCCAGCCCTTGATCACGCCGTTGAGCTTGAAGGTCGCCGGCTGGCCGCGCTTGTGCGAGCTGTCGAACTCGGAACCATCCAACAGGGTGCCGGTGTAATGCACGACCACGGTATCGGTGGCGCTGGGTGCCTCACCTTCGCCTTCTTCAACGATCATGTACTGCAGACCGGATTCGGTGGTCACCACGCCTTCTTTCTCAGCGTTTTCAGCGAGGAAAGCCTGACCTTCGCTCAGATTGGCACCCGCCTGCTCGGAGCGTTCGGCGTTGCGCTTTTCAGCCGCAGCCTTGTACACGCTTTGCTTGACCGCAGCCATTTCCTCATCGGTGAGGCGGGCATCGCTACCGTTGTAGGCATCGGACAGACCTGCTGTCAGCGCGCCAAGATCAACATCAACTTCGCCCATCTGGCCGAGTCGTGTACCGATCTCGTAACCGGCCGAGTAGCTGAATTTTTGTGCTTCGGTGTCGAGGGCTGCATCACCCGCCGATCCGGCCGGCGCCGCACCGTTCTGCTGGCACGCGCTGATCAGCAGCGCGCCGCCCAGCGCCAGGGTTCCTGCCAGAGGCTTGAAAGTCATTAGGTTGTCTCACTATTTGAAATGACAAGGCGCAGCACCTTAGCCCCCACAAACCGCAAACGCAAGGGCGGCGCTGCTTCAGTTTTCGCTGCGCGAACCCACGCTGCGTGGGCGATGAACCAACTGCAGAATGGCCTGTCCGATGTCCGTTCCAAGCATGCCCAGCGAACGGTCGGCCAGCTGACCAACGCGTTCATCGATCACCAGACGCTCATCCCCCTTGTCCAGGCCTTCTGCCGGCACCGGGGTGAGCAGGCCTTTCTGTTTCAAGGTATCAACAAAGCCGCGGAACAGGGCTTTGTCGAAAAACTCCGGCGCATCACGGCCACTCACTATGGCCAGACGTTCGGCCATCAATTGCGACTCCTGCTCAAACGCCAGGCGCTGGATGTGGCCCTGGCTCATGCGCGCCTGCAGCAGCAGCGCGTTGAGCGCATAGCGCTCCAGCGTTTCACGCAGAATGTTGCCAAGACGGGCCAGCGTGGCAAATTCGCGCGTGGTCACCGGCGGCGAGACCAGCCCATAGCGATCATCTTTGCGCAGCAGTCCAAGCTCAAGCATGGCATCGATCAAAGTGCCAATCTGGGTTTCGACATTTTCCAGCGGCCAGCGCAAATGCAGCTCGGTGCGCAAGAACGGGTACAAATCCATGGCCGCCGCCACAAGATCATCACGCTCAACGCCCGGCCGGAAACGGAAGAAGCTGGCCAGCAGTGAGGGCAGGGCGAATGCGTGCTGAACACTGTTGCGGGTGTAGGTCATAAGCACGCCATCGCGGGCCTCGGCAACCAGCAAATCACCCCAGGGGTGAGCAACCCGGGTCAGCGGTACGACCGGCTCGGCCTCTTCAACCAACTCTGCGGCGGACTGACTGGGCAGCACGATATTGGGGCCGTAGGGCGCGGCACGCTGCAAGGCCAGCCAGCTGTCGATCTGCTCGACCATTTCGTCTGCGGCGATAGCGCGCTGCGGGGTAGCCAGCAGCGTCATCGCACTCAGGCCGGAAGAACTCAGCACCACGGCGCCATTAATGCGGGTCATCACGCGCAGACTCATCTGCTCCACAAACGGGGCCAGACCTTCGGGCTGCTGGCCGGCCTTGTACGGCGCTTCGTCCAGCCACTGCGGCTGATGCTCACGGATATAGTTGCCCAGCTCCAGCGGCTCGCCGAATGACAGATAGGCCTTGCCGTAGTTGCGGCTGAGCACCTTGCGCACCTTGAGAAACTCCCACACCGATTCCTTCTTGGCCTTGCTGCCGCGCAGTTCCTTAAAGTAGCTGTTGACCTCGGCAACCTTGTCGTAGCCGATATAAACAGGAATCACGGTGACCGGTTTGTCGCTGCCGCGCAGATAGCTTTCGGTGACCATGGCCATCATGCCGGTTTTGGGCTTGAGCAAGCGCCCGGTGCGGCTGCGCCCACCTTCCGGATAGAAGCTCATGGGGAAGCTACGCGAGATGAGAAAGTCCAGATAGGCCCGGAACACTGCGGTGTAGAGCTTGTTGCCGCCGAAACTGCGGCGCAGGAAAAACGCCCCGCCGCGGCGCAAAATCGAGCCGACCGGCCAGAAATTCAAGTTGATCCCGGCGGCGATGTGCGGCGGAACCAGACCTTCCTCATACAGCACATAGGACATCAGCAGATAGTCCATGTGACTGCGGTGCGAAGGCATGTAAATCACGCCACCCTGGGCGGCGGCGTCACGCGCACGCTCGATGCGGTGGACTTCTACACCGTTATAGACCCGGTTCCACACCCAGGTGAGCAGCACATACAGGACCCGCAGCGTGGTCGTCGAATAGACCGCGGCGATCTCGTCAACATAGCGTCGCGCCTTGTCGCGCAAGTGCACCGGGCGCTCTCCATCGCGCGCCGCCTCTTCGGCCAGCACGCTGCGCACCCCCGGATTGGCCAGCACCGCCTGGGTGACCTGATTGCGGGTGTATAGCGCCGGCCCCAGCGTGGCGTTGCGCTGACGGCGGAAGTGGAAGCGAAACACCCGAACCAGCTTCTGCGCGATCCGGTCGTAATCCTGAGCGTCGCCGACAAATTGGCGAAAGCGCACCGGCTTGCCGAAATTCATCACGATATTTCGACCGTTGGCCAGAATAATCAGGAATTTGCGCAGGTAGCCGGGGTTTTCCGCATCGGAAAACAGAATCCGGAACAGCGACGTTTCTTTGCCCGGATCACGGCCCCAAAACAACGACACCGGGACCAGCTGCAGGTCGAAATCTTTTTGCGCGCAGGCCTGACGATGGAGTTCACGCAGCTGGCCCTTTTCATCCAGCAGGGCGGGCAGATACAGACACACCGCCTTGCCCTTGTCGGGCAGCTTGTTGCGGCTCTTGCGCACCGGCACCAGCCCCTCACGCGCGACAAAGTGCTCGAGCACCCAGCGGTCAACATAACTGCGGTAGACCAGCACGTAGCACACCGGAATATCCGGATCCAGGGCCAGCGTTTCGTGCAATCGGGTGGGTGAAATGGTGGCCCGCACCATGGCCAGCAGCGGCTTACGCAGCCACCAGGTGAGGAACCAGATGATTTTGCCCAGCATAGGTGTTCCCAAAGCCGTACTGAAATGTCCGGCGGCGGCCTTCTTGGGGTCCGCGCTTGTCCGGTGCACCCAAGGGGGTGCAATCGGTGTAGTTTAACGGAATGGACCCTGCAGCTTTGCCCGACGATCACGCCCGCCGCGAAGCGGTGCGCCAGCGCATTGGCACACTGGCCAATCTGCTCGACACGGCCTTTCGCATACCCGGCACCCGCATTCGCTTCGGCGCGGATGCCCTGATCGGCCTGATACCAGGCATTGGTGACGTGTTCGGGGTTGTCCTGGGTGTGTGGATGATCTGGCAGGCGCGCGGCGTCCGCGCGCCGTTACGCCTGCAAATCAAGATGCTGCTGAACCTTGGCATTGAAGGGCTGATCGGGATCGTGCCGATCATCGGCGATGCCTTTGATGTGATGTGGCAAGCCAACCAGCGCAACCGGCGCATTCTTATGGACTGGATGGACAGCCAGGATCAGGTGCGCCCTCAACCTCGACCGGCAAAAGGCCTTTGGCTGGGTTTGGCAGCGCTGGCCGTGGTCGCGCTTCTGGCCTGGGTACTGAGCACCCCAGCCACCCCGTGAAGGCCGGGCGCAGCCACTCTGCAGCCCTCATAATGGCCATTTTTGCGCACTGCAGCATCATCCGACTAGGCTTCTAGTCGGATTTAGAGAAGCTATACAAGTGTTCTGCAAACACCCGAAATCACTGAAAAAACAAATTATTAGAAAACACTTGTACACGCGGATGCGCAGCCCTGCATCCATTTGACCATACGGTAGAGTATTGAATGGTGCTAGTGTATTTCGCCCTAGTAATTGAACATGAGCGATCCGCTCACGAAGTTTGCCGGCGCGCCCTCCCCCTGCGCCCTGACCTGGAGAATAGGAATGCCTGAATTTAAAGCGCCGCTGCGCGACATGAAATTCTTGCTGCACGAAGTCTTTGACTACGACAGCCATTACGCCGCCATGCCCAACGGCGAAGAAGCCACCCCCGATGTGGTGGATGCGATTCTGGAAGAATCCGCACGCTTTGCCGAAAGTGAAATCGGCCCGCTGAATCAGTCGGGCGACGAAGAAGGCTGCAAGCTGGAAGACGGCAAAGTCACCACGCCCAAAGGCTTCAAAGAGGCTTACCAGACCTATAAAGAGTCCGGCTGGCCGTCACTCAGCCATCCGACCGAATACGGCGGCCAAGGCCTGCCGATGTCGCTGGGCCTGATCAAGCACGAGATTCTGGCCACCGCCAACTGGTCCTGGTCGATGTACCCGGGCCTGTCGATCGGCGCGATGAACACCATCTTCATCCACGGCAGCGACGAGCAGAAGCAGACCTATCTGAATCCGCTGGTTTCGGGTGAATGGATGGGCACCATGTGTCTGACCGAACCGCAGTGCGGCACCGACCTCGGCCAGGTCAAGACCAAGGCGGAGCCCAACGGCGACGGCACCTACAAAGTTACCGGCACGAAGATTTTCATCTCGTCCGGCGACCATGACATGACCGACAACATCATTCATGTGGTGTTGGCACGCCTGCCGGGCGCCCCCGAAGGCACCCGTGGCATCTCGCTGTTCATCGTGCCGAAGATGAAGATCAACGCGGACGGCAGCGTGGGCGAAGGCAACAACGTGACCTGCGGCTCGCTTGAAAAGAAGATGGGCATCAAGGCCTCGGCGACCTGCGTGATCAACTTCGACGGCGCCGATGCGGTGCTGCTTGGCCCAGAGAACAAGGGCATGGAATGCATGTTCACGTTCATGAACACGGCCCGTATCGGGACCGCGATCCAGGGCGTGGCGCATTCAGAGCTGAGCTTCCAGGGCGCGCTTCGCTATGCCAAGGAACGCCGCTCCATGCGCTCGCTGTCGGGCAAGAAAGAGCCGGACAAGCCCGCTGATGCTCTGATCTATCATGCCGACGTACGGCGCATGCTGCTGACCCAGAAGGCGATCACCGAAGGCGGTCGCGCCATGCTGTATCACGCAGCCAAGTTCGCCGACATCATGGCCTCGGGTGATCCCGAAGACTACAAGCAGTTCGACGACAAGCTGGGCTTCCTCACGCCGATCCTCAAAGGCTTCTTGACCGAACTCGGTCTGGAATCTGCCAACCACGGGATGCAGGTCTTCGGTGGCCACGGCTACATTCGCGAGTGGGGCATGGAGCAGATTGCCCGTGATGCCCGCATCTCCACCCTGTACGAAGGCACCACCGGCATTCAGGCCCTCGACCTGCTGGGACGCAAAGTCATCATCCTGTCCCGCGGCAAGGCTGTGCCGGAATACACCGGCGAGATCCTGCGCTTCTGTGGCCAGCACAATCCGATCACCGGCTCACGCAAGCGCCGCGTACTGCGCCGCTATGTGACCGAGCTGTCGCAGCTGGCGGTCAAGTGGAACTACCTGACCGGCCGCATCCTGATGGCTGCGCGCACCGATCGCGATGCCGTGGGCGCAGCTGCCTATGACTTCCTGATGTTCTCCGGCTACGTCACCATGGGCTATTTCTGGGCCCAGATGGTTGCCGTGGCCTACGAAAAACTGGAGCGTGGCGGCAACGAAACGCCGGAGTTCTACAAGGCCAAGATTCGCACTGGTGAGTTCTACCTTGATCGCATCCTGCCGCGTCAGATGGCCCACGCTGAAGCGCTGACCAACGGCCCGCGCACGCTGATGGCGATGGACAACGACAGCTTCGTGTTCGAATAAGCCGTACCCGCAGACCTAACAAGCCCCGCTTCGGCGGGGCTTTTTTGTGCCCGATGGAATTTCCACGCGACAACATTGACTTACCCTGACAGGCGTTGCATCGTCAGCGGCCTGTGTAAACTCAGCGCGAAGCCGCTTTTGTGCTTCGCCCCGTACATGGGGAACCCATGTCACAGTTGTCGTGGGACACATTGCTTGAAGACGCGACCGCCCTGCGCCGGGAACTGCACCAGCATCCGGA
The DNA here is from genome assembly GCA_041619315.1 of Oceanococcus sp. Lineage (GTDB taxonomy): Bacteria > Pseudomonadota > Gammaproteobacteria > Nevskiales > Oceanococcaceae > Oceanococcus. The sequence goes on from JBFKEC010000008.1 coordinate 8,221, forward strand.
ACTGCCATGGGCCGAGCACGCCACCGCCGCGCGCCTGCGCGCCCAGCTTGATGCCCTGAACATTGCCTGGCGCGCGTGTGCGGACACCGGCACCGTCGCCACCCTCAATGCCAGCTCAGCCGGCCACCATCTGGCCCTGCGCGCCGATATTGATGCGCTGCCGATCCACGAAGACAGCGGCGCCCAATGGAGCTCGCGCCATGAAGGCTGCATGCACGCCTGCGGGCATGATGGCCATGCCGCCACCCTGATGGGCGCAGCACGCTGGCTCAAGCAGCATGAGAGCCAGCTGCCCGGTCCGGTGACACTGCTGTTCCAGCCCGCTGAGGAAGGCGGCCACGGGGCCAAAAAGATGATCGAGGATGGCGCCCTGGACGGCGTCGAGGCGATCTTCGGCTGGCACAACTGGCCGGCCATTCCACTCGGCCATGCGGTCTGCCCGGACGGCCCGGTGATGTCCGCCAATGGCACCTTTCGCATCAAGGTGATCGGTCAGGGCGGTCACGCCAGCCAGCCCGAACTGTGCCGTGATCCGGTGCTGGCCGCCGCCGCCATCACCCTGGCACTTCAGCAAGTGGTGAGTCGGCGTATCGCGCCACAAAAGGCCGCCGTGCTCAGCCTGACCAGCATCGACGCAGCCAGCGGCGACACCGTCATTCCCAATCAGGCGCTGCTCGGCGGCAGCATTCGTTTGTCTGACTCCAGCCTGCGCCAGACGCTGGAACACGCGATCACCGAAGTTGCCGAACACAGCGCGGCCGCATACGGCGTTCGCGCCGAGGTCGAGCACATTCGTCGCTACGATGCGACGATCAATCATGCCGTGCAGGCGGCCCAGTATCGCCAGGCCCTGGCCAACGAATTTGGCACCGCCTGGGAGCACCAGAATATCGACCTGCCGATCATGGCTTCGGAGGATTTCAGCTACTACCTGCAACAGATTCCAGGCGCTTTTGCCCTCGTCGGCAGCGCGACTGGCACACAACATGCGTGGCCCTGCCACAGCCCTCACTACGACTTCAATGACGCATTGATCGCACCCATGATCAGGATTTACAGCCAACTTGCCGGACTGCCCTGATCGTTTAAATCACAACAAAGCTGCCCGCCGGGCGGTGAAGGAAACTCGATGGACGTATTCGAACAATGGGAATCCAACATACGCGGCTACTGCAGAGCCTGGCCCACGGTTTTCAAGACCGCGGTCAACGCTCGCCAAACCGATGAAAACGGCAAGACCTATCTCGACTTTTTCGCCGGTGCCGGAGTGCTCAACTTCGGCCACAACAACCCGGCCATGCAAAAGGCGATTATTGAGTACATACAGGCCAACGGGGTGACCCACAGCCTGGACATGTACACCACCGCCAAACGCGAATTTGTCAGCGCCTTTGTCGACACCGTGCTCAAACCGCGCGGCATGGATCACAAACTCCAGTTCATAGGCCCAACCGGCACCAACGCCGTGGAAGCGGCACTCAAACTGGCCCGCCGCGTGACCGGCCGCACTCAGGTGGTGGCCTTTAGCCACGGCTTTCACGGCATGACCCTGGGCTCGCTGGCCTGCACCGCCAATGATTATTTCCGCGGCGCCGCTGGCGTTCCGCTCGAGCATGTTCACCGCCTGCCGTATCAAAGCGCCGAAATTGACGGCGCGGACAGTCTGGCCGGCTACCGTGCACTGCTCAACGACGCCTCCAGTGGCCTGAGTGCGCCCGCCGCCTTCATGGTTGAAGTGATACAGGCCGAAGGTGGGGTCAATATCGCCACCCAGGCGTGGTTGCTGGAAGTTCAGAAACTGGCGCGTGAAACCGGCGCCTTGCTGATCGTGGATGATATCCAGGTCGGTTGTGGCCGCACCGGCTCGTACTTCAGTTTCGACGACATGGATCTGGATCCGGACATCATCACCCTGGCCAAAGGGATTGGCGGCTTCGGCACGCCGATGGCGATGAACCTGATCAAACCGGAACACGACAAGCACTGGAACCCCGGCGAACACACCGGCACCTTCCGCGGCCAGGATCTGTCCTTCGTGGCCGGGCGTGAAGCATTGCGCTATTTCGAAGATGACGGCCTGATGAACGAGGTCAAGAGCAAAGGCGAACGCATGGCCGCGTGCGTGCAGCAGCTGGCCGACGATTACGCCGACAAGGGCTTCCAGGCGCGTGGACGCGGCATGATCCAGGCCCTGGACGTGGTCGATGGCACGCTGGGCAAGGCGATTGCCCAGCGCAGCTTCGAATCCGGCCTGCTGGTTGGCCCGTGCGGCACCGGCGGGCGGGTAATCAAACTGATCCCGCCGCTGACCATTCCCGACGACGATCTCGACGCCGGCCTGCAAACCCTGGACAGCATTGTGCGCGAGGTGGCCTGACATGCATGCACGCGACGACATGACATTCCCGTTCGAGGAATACGAGCGGCGCATCAGTGAGCTGCGCGAGCGCATGCAGCAGCGCCTGCTCGACGCGGTGGTCATCACCGACCCGGAAAATCTGATGTATCTGACCGATTATCAGACCACCGGGTATTCCTTCTTCCAGGCCCTGGTTGTGCCGCTCGATAAAGAGCCGTTCATGATCACGCGCAAACTGGAATCCACCAATGTTCACGCCCGCACCTGGGTTGAAATCGTGCGTCCGTATCCGGACACCGGCGATGCCATACAGATGCTGCTGGAGTCTCTGCGTGAGTTCGGCCTGGCCGACAAATACGTGGGCTACGAGCGCAACAGCTATTTCTTCCCGGCTTATCACCAGGATTACATCCGCACCGCATTCAAGAACGGCAAGCTGCTCGACTGTTTCGGCATCGTCGAGGAAGGGCGTATCTGCAAGTCAGAACACGAGCTGCAGATCATGCGCAAGGCGGCCGCCGCCACCGAAGCGGGCATGAAGGCGGGCTTTGAGGCCTGTGCCGCGGGCGTAACCGAAAACGAGATCGGTGCCGCGATCAGTTCCGGCATGTTTCGTGCCGGCGGTGAACCACCAGCGGTGATGCCCTACGTGACCTCCGGGCCACGCACCATGATCGGCCACGCCACTTGGGAAGGGCGCACCGTCCAGCCCGGCGAGCACATCTTCCTGGAAGTCGGCGGCTGCTATCGCCGCTATCACACGGCCATGATGCGCACCGTGGTGCTCGACGGCCTGTCCAAATCAATGGAAAAGGCTCAGGACCGCATGAAACTTGCCCTGCGCGAGATCAAGGCTGCGGTTCGCCCCGGCCTGACCGTCAGTGATGCGGACAATCTGGTGCGCGACATCATCACCGAGAATGACGTCGGCGCTGATCTGATCACGCGTTCCGGCTACTCCATCGGCATCGCCTTCCCGCCAAGCTGGGATGAGGGCTACATCGTCAGCCTCAAACAGGGCGATTCGCGCGTCATGCGACCGGGCATGACCTTCCACATCATTCCCTGGATGTGGGCCGTGGATGGCAACAAGACCTGTGGTATTTCCGACACCATTTATGTCACCGACACCGGCTGCGCCTCGTTCTTCACCATGGATGAGGATTTCGTCTGCAAGCCGGAGTACGCCACCCCGCCGACCAAACGCAAAAACAGCAGCAGTGGCAAACCGGCGGCTGATGACAACGCCAAGGAGGTGCAAACATGCTGATCGCAACCGATCCGAGCAACGGCCAGATCATCCGCGAATGCGACCCCATGGGAGCAGATCAGCGCGAACAGTTGCTGGCGCGTAGCGCCGCGGCCTGGCCAGCCTGGGCCGAATACAGCTATGCCCAACGCGCCGAAGTGCTGTGCGCGGTGGCGGCACAACTGCGCCAGGACCGCGAGCATCTGGCCCTGCTGATGACCGAGGAAATGGGCAAGCCGATCAAGGAAGCCCGCGCCGAGGTCGACAAGGCCGCGTGGTGCGCCGAGCACTACGCCGAACACGCCGAAGGCTATCTTGCGCCGACCACGCTGGCGTCGGATGCCAGCCACAGCTATGTCCAGCATCTCCCGCTCGGTCCGGTGCTCGGCATCCTGCCGTGGAACGCCCCGATGTGGCTGGCCTTTCGCTTTTGCGCGCCGGCGCTGATGGCCGGCAACACCTGCGTGGTCAAGCACGATCCGCACGTGCCCGGCTGCGCCCAGGCCCTGGCTGAGTGCTTTCAAAAGGCCGGTGCGCCAAACGACATCTATCTGAACCTGGCGCTGGCCACCCCGGATGTCGAAGCGGCGATTGCCGATCCACGCATACACGCGGTGTCGTTCACCGGCTCGGATCGGGCCGGGGCCAAGGTTGCGGCCATGACAGCGGCCCAGATCAAACCTTCGGTGCTGGAGCTGGGCGGTTCCGACCCGTGCATCGTGCTGGCCGATGGCGAACTCGACAAGGCCGCCGACATCATCACCCTGTCACGCATCATCAATGCCGGCCAGTCGTGTATCGCAGCCAAGCGCATCATTGTCGAAGCACCGGTTTACGATGCCATGGTCGACAAGTTGGCCGAGCGCCTGGGCAAGCTGGTAATGGGTGATCCACGCGAGGAAAGCACCGATGTGGGCCCGATCGCACGCGAAGATTTGCGTGACAATCTGGCTCGCCAGGTGCAGCTGACCATCGATGCCGGCGCGCGCTGCCTGCTCGGCGGACAGGTGCCCGAAGGACCGGGCTATTTCTACCCGGTCACGCTGCTCGCCGATGTCACCCCCGAGATGGCCGCGTTCCGTGAGGAAACCTTTGGCCCGGTCGCGGTGGTGATTCGCGCGGATGATGAAGCCCACGCGCTGGAAATGGCCAATGACACGCCTTACGGCCTGGCCGCCAGCGTGTGGAGCAGCACGGCTCGTGGCGAAGCGCTGGCCGCCAAGATTCGCGCCGGCCAGGTTGCCGTCAATGGCATCGTCAAAACCGACCCGCGACTGCCCAGTGGCGGGATCAAGCGCTCCGGCTATGGCCGCGAACTTGGCCCACACGGCATTCACGCCTTCGTCAATGCCCAGCAGGTGTGGGTCGGGCCGGTGAAAAACTAGACGCTGCTCAAGGTGTGCCAGTACAGCACCTCACCGGGTGCTGTATCGGCACGCAAAGCCGCAAAAGCCTTGGCGGTATAGGTCAGGTCGAGCGGAATACCCACGGCCTGCTCAAACACCTCAGCCGCACTTGCCGCCTCAGCGGTGCTTTCACCATAGCCCGCACCCAGCCAGCGCCCATCCAGCATCACCGCCGGCAGCGGTGCCGGCCAGTCAATGGCGCGTTTATGCAACCAGCGCAGGGTCCGGCGCATCAGCGCTTCGACCGAGGCGGCGGTACAGGCATCAAAAGGCCCCAGCTTGCTGTCCGCCACCTGCACCCCAATAACCCGCGTGTCCCAGCCCAGCAGGGCCACGCCCAGCGTCAGACCGGCCAGAGTTGAACCCGAACTGGTTGCACAGTAAATGCGCTGCGGCTGCGGCGCCTGACCGGCTTCGACCTGCTGGCCCAGTTCCAGCAACGCATTGACGAATGCCAGAGTGCCGATCGCACCCGAGCCGCCGGCAAACAGGAACAGGGTGTCGCGGCGCAAACGGCGCGGATGCAGATAAAACCGCAAGACCGTACGCGCCAACGAACCGCACGGCGTGCAAATGGCCCCGCTGGCCTGAAGGCGCGCGTAATTGGCCCGCACATGGGCAGAATCCGGCTGATCGAACAGCAACACTTCGCATTCCAGGCCGAGTTTGCGACACAACAGCGCGGTGGCCAGACCATGATGCGTGCCGGTCGCGCCAAAGGTCAGGACACGACGCTGACCAGCCCGCTGAGCCGCGGCAAGTATGAATTCCAACTTGCGCACTTTGTTACCGCCGTACTCGGGATGACTCAAATCATCGCGCTTGACCCACACCTGCCGACCGTCCACATCAATGGCCTGAAGCGGGGTTGGCAGGCGGGCGAATCCGGCGCACGGCAGGTGGGCCGCAATGCCGGGCACAGCGGTGTCAATCGGGCGAAATTCGTTCATCAAACGATTCTATCCTGTGGCACAAGGTTTTGAGCCGCCGCCGGATGGCTTATCTTTGACCCCATGGCCCTGAACACAACCCTGCCCAACCCGCTGCGCAAGTCGCCCCGTCGTTATGCCGGCCAGAGCCCTGAAGAGCGCCAGCGCGAACGGCGCAAACGCCTGATGGACACGGCTTTCGAGCTGTTTACCAGCGACGGTTATCAGAACACCACGGTGGAACGCATCTGCAGCGAAGCCAAGGTGACCACGCGCCATTTCTACCAGCATTTCCGCAACCGCGAAGCGCTGCTGGAAGCGTTGCTGGCGCGCTTGCGTGAAGAAGTCACAGCCGTGGTACTCAGCGCCATGGAGCAACGCAGCGACCCCATGCAACGGGCCATGCTCACGGTTCAGGCCTTTGTCGACTATTACCTCGGCGATCCGCGCCGTGCGCGCATTGGCAGTGTGGAATCGGTCGGCGTCAGCCCGCGCCTGGAAGCGCTGCGACGCAAGTCGGTGCGCCAGTTCGCCCAGCTCATCACCATCGCTGCCAACGACCTGGTGGCCGCCGGACAACTACCCGACCGCGACTACCATCTGCCTGCGGTTGCGCTGGTCGGCGCCACCCACGAACTGATCGCCGAATGGCTGACCGGTGACACCGGCCTGGATGCCCAGGGCATATCGCGCGAGGTTCGCGGCATGTTCGAGGCCCTGATCGCAGGCGCCCGAGAAATCAGCGCTAATCAACGCTGAGCGCAACCTCGGGGCTACCGTCTGAAGCAAAACTGACGACCACCTCAATCGGCCGGCAGCACACAAAGCAATCTTCAACGTAATGCTGCTGGGCCACACTGCCGTCGATCAGCAGAGTGATCGGCTCTCCGCACCACGGGCAGCTCGAGGTCCATTCTTGCAGCGCCTCAGGCATCAGGCGCTGGGAAACTTCTCAAGCGCGATGATGGGGCCGGTGGCCTGCCCGGTCGGTGAGCCACCCGGTGGCTCGACACTGACCGCCAGACCAATACCGTCGGCCAGTGGCAGGCTGGTCTCGATGCGTTGTCTGGCGCCAACCACCTCACTGATCAGGCCCAAGGACTTGGGCGCGCTGCCATCCACCAGCAACCACAGTTCGAGATCCTGCTGACGGCTCAGATCCGGTGTCGACAGCACACTCACATCGATCCAGTTGTGGGTCTTGTCGACGGCGAACTGCCAGCGTGCCTGACCTTCTTCAGTGGCCAGTGTGAGCGCGAAGTCCGGTGTGATCTTCGGCGTCCACGGTGCCCACAACATGATGCTGAGCGCGGCCACCAGCGCGAAACCCCATGCCGGCAACCACGGCAGGCGACGCACCGCATCTTCAGCCCGCGCCCATCCCAGACGGGCTTCAATCGCCGGCAGCAGATTGCGCCGGGGCTTTTGCGGCTGACGCATCAGCAGCGGCGCCAGAGCCTGCTCCCAGAACAGCACGCTGTCACGCAGCTCGGCGCTATCGGCCATGGCGCGCTCAAAACGCTGGCGGGCCGGTCCACGTAGGGTGCCCAGCACATAGGCACCGGCCAGTTGCTCGCGCAATGGACTGCGATTCAAATTCATCGGCTGAGACACTCGCGCAGGGACTGCAAACCACGCCGAATCCAGCTTTTCACCGTGCCCAAAGGCGAGGTCAAGCGTTCGCTCAGCTCGGAATGGCTCAAACCTTCGATGTAGGCCAGGGCGATGGCATGGCGCTGCTCTTCGCTCAAATCATCCATGCACAACTGCAGATCGCTGCCGCTCAGCAGGCGACCGATGTCGTCGGCCTGGTCTGCTCGGTCCGGCAGTTCCTCAAGATTGATTTCGCGCGGCTTGCGCCGCAGCGCATCGAGCGCGCGATAACGCACGATGGTGCTCATCCACGCCCCGGCGGTACCGCGATCGGCGTGAAACTCGCTGGCTTTGTTCCAGATCTGTATGTACGCATCCTGCAACGCCTCTTCGGCTTTGTCCCGATGCCTCAAGATACGCAGCGCGACTGGAAACAGATGCGCCACGGTCAATTCGTACAGCTGACGAAAGGCCTCGCGGTTGCCCAGGGCAACCTGCGCCAACAAAGATTGGGCCTGTTCAGGAAAAGGAACGCTCATCCGCCGAGCATGCCAAGCTGCAGCCACCCAGGCAAGATCGAAAAATAATTGCCGGCCTTGCATCCAATTCTGAATCTGCTGCGTTGATTCGGATATTGATCAACGTGGAGTCACGTGTGCGCATTGCGATAATTGGGGGAGGGATCGCGGGTCTGGCCGCCGCCTACGGGCTGGACCAGCAGCATGAAGCGGTGCTTTTCGAGGCCGCCGACTGGTTGGGTGGGCATACCCACACCGTGGATGTGGCGCTTGATGGCGGCCGCGCCTACGCCGTGGATACCGGTTTCATCGTGTTTAACGATGCAACCTATCCGCATTTCATTCGCTTGCTTGCACAGCTGGGGCTGAGCGGGCAGGCCACCGACATGTGTTTTTCGGTGGCCAATGGCGGCCTGGAATACGCCAGCCACAGCCTAGATGGACTGTTTGCCCAGCGCCGCCGCGCCATCTCGCCGCGCCATCTCGGCATGCTCGGCGAAATCGTGCGTTTCAACCGCCAGGTGCGCGGCCTGATCGGTAGCAATGACCCACGCACACTGGGCGAATACCTGAAGGGCGAAGGCTATTCCGAGACCTTCTGCGACAACTACCTATTGCCCCTGTGCGCCGCGATCTGGTCGGCCTCCCTGCGCGAGGCGCGTGACTTCCCTGCGGCCCATTTCGCACGTTTTTTCAGCAATCATGGCCTGTTGCAGCTGCGCGATCGACCGCAATGGCGGGTCGTGCCGGGAGGCTCGCGCAGTTACGTTGAAGCCTTGCGCCGACGCCTGCGTTGCGACATCCGCCTGGACACGCCGGTACAGCGGGTCGACCGCCATGCCGACCGGGTCGAATTGCACAGCCGTCATGGCGTCGAGACCTTCGATCAGGTGATCTTTGCCTGCCACAGCGATCAGGCCCTTGGCATACTGGCTGAACCCACCGCGCAGGAGCAGGCCATCCTTGGCGCCCTGCCGTATGTCGACAACGATGTTGTGCTGCATACCGATGCCTCGCTGCTTCCGCGCAATCGACGGGCCTGGGCCGCGTGGAATTTTCGCGTCACCCCCGACCACGGCCGGGCCGCAGCCATCACTTACCATATGAATCGACTGCAGGGTCTGGATGCGCCGGTCGAGTTTTGCGTCACCCTGAACCAGTCCGAGCTGATCGATCCGGCTCAGGTGATCGACCGCTACCGCTATGCCCATCCGCTGTACACGCCAGCCTCCAATCAGGCGCGAAACCGGCGTGCGCAGATTAGCGGCCACAATCGAAGCTGGTATTGTGGTGCCTACTGGTACAACGGCTTCCATGAGGACGGTGCACGCAGCGCTCTGGACGTCGCTCAGGCACTGGGAGGCGGTTGGTAATGCACAGCGCAGCAGCACATGGCTGGGTTCGACATCGGCGCTTTTCTCCGCGAAAACATGATTTTCGCTATCGCTTGTCGATGCTCTATCTCGATCTGAATGAAGCCACCACGATATTCAAGCGGCATCCCCTGTGGTCCTACCAGCGCTGGAATCTGGCCTGTGTACTGCGTCGCGACCATCTGCGCGGCGGCGATGCCGATCTTGCCTGCGCCGTGCGCGACCAGATTGAAGCATTTTCTGGCCAACGCCCTGCAGGCCCGGTCAGCCTGCTGACTCAACCGCGCTATTTCGGCTACTGCATCAACCCGATCAGTGTTTATTTCGTCTGGTCTGAGGATCGAAGCCAGCTCGAGTGGTTGCTGCTGGAAGTCCACAACACCCCGTGGGAGGAGCAGCACGCCTACATCCTGCGCTGGCCGGCATCGGGTGAGCTGACGTTTGATAAGCGCATGCATGTCTCGCCCTTCATGCCCATGGACATGAGCTACCAGTTGCACCTGCGCCAGCCACCGGACGAGGCCATCGTGATCCGTCTGGACAACTACCACGCGGGTCAGCGGGTGTTCTCGGCGAGCTTGAATCTTCAGCTCACAGCGCTGACCACGGCCAGCCTCACCGGCCTGCTGCTGCGCACCCCGCTGATGACCATGAAGATTGCCTTGACCATCTATTTCGAAGCCTTGCGCCTCAAATTCAAAGGCCTGCCCTACGTGCCCTACCCGGGACGCCATAAGGCCAAACCCTCAGGAGTGCCCCGATGACCACCTCGCTGTCGCTTACTGAACCCCTGTCAACGCCGCACCTGCCCGAAACGTTGCTGCGTGCGGTTCGCAAATCGTTGCTGCGCACTCTGGACACCCTGAGCAGCGGTCAGCTGCGCATCACCGAGCCGGACGGCACGGTGGAAGTGCGCGGCGCCCCCGGCAGCCCGTGCCATGACGTGCGCGTACACGACCGCAATGTCTACGCCTATCTTGCTCTGGGCGGCTCAAGCGGGGCCGGGCAGGCCTGGATGCTGGGCCTGTGGGATGCCCCCGACGTGGTCGCGGTCACGCGCCTTTTCGTGCGTGAGCGCGAAGCCCTTGCGGCCCTGGACAACGGCGCGCTGACCTGGCTGCGCACCCCGCTGTACAAGGCCATGGAATGGCGCCGGCGCAATACCGTTGATGGCAGCCGGCGCAACATTCAGGCGCACTACGATCTGGGCAATGATTTCTTCAAACTGTTCCTCGACGACAGCATGACCTACTCCGCCGGGGTGTTTGCCAATCAGGCCACCACCCTGGCGCAGGCGCAGTTCGCCAAGTACGACCTGATCTGCCGCAAGCTCAAGCTTGGCCCTGATGACCATGTGCTGGAGATCGGCAGCGGCTGGGGCGGGCTGGCCCTGCATGCGGCCACGCATTTTGGCGCGCGCGTCACCACCACCACGATTTCCGACGAACAGTACGCTCTGGCCAGCCAACGGATCGAAGAGGCCGGCCTGAGCGAACGCATAACGGTGCTCAAACAGGACTACCGCAAGCTCGAGGGGCAATACGACAAGCTGGTATCGATCGAGATGATCGAAGCGGTCGGGCATGCTTTCCTGCCGACTTATTTTCGCCAGGTCGAACGCCTGCTGGTACCGCATGGTGAAGCGCTGATTCAGGCCATCACCATTCAGGATCAATATTACGAACAGATGCGCCGCGGTACGGATTTCATCCGCGAGCATGTGTTCCCCGGCGGCCATCTGCCATGCGTGCGCGAGATGCTGCGGGTCACTGCCGAGCACACCCAGCTGCGTCTGTTTGATCTGGAAGATTTCGGCCAGGACTACGCGCGCACCCTGCAGCACTGGCGCCGCGCCTTTCTTGCGGCTATGCCGCAGGTGCGCACGCTGGGCTACTCCGAAGCCTTCTGCCGCCTTTGGGATTTCTACCTGGCGTCCTGCGAAGCCGGCTTCAGCGAGGCCACCACCAGCGTGGTCCATGCCCATTTCACCAAACCCGCCTGCGCGCGCGAGCGCCACGACTTTGGATAAACCATGAACATCATCAGCCTGTGTGAACAGGGCTACATTCCCGATCCGCTGATCCGCTTTGGCGCCCGCCGCCTGTCGCGCCGGCGTCTGGCCGAAGACGGCAAACTTGATGCCGAACAGCTGCAGGCCGCACTGGATGCACGTATCCGCGAATGGCGCGCTGGCCCCATCGCGGTGGCGACCGCAGCGGCCAACGATCAGCACTATGAAGTGCCGGCGGCATTTTTCCAGCGCGCGTTGGGACGCCATCTGAAGTACAGCTGCTGTTACTGGGACGAGGACACGGCCAGCCTTGATGAGGCCGAGGCCAACATGCTCAAGCTCAGCGCCGAGCGGGCCGGCATAGCCAATGGTCAGGAGGTGCTGGATCTGGGTTGTGGCTGGGGTTCATTCACCCTGTGGGCGGCCCAAACCTACCCCGAGTCGCGCTTCACCGCGATGTCCAACTCACGCCCGCAGCGTGAGTTCATCGAAGCTACGGCGCGCCAGCGCGGACTCGACAATGTGCGCGTGATCACCGCCGATATCAACGTTTTCGAGGCCGATCAGCGCTATGACCGTATCGTGTCGGTAGAAATGCTGGAACACGTACGCAACCACGCCCGGCTGTTCGAACGCATGGCCAGCTGGCTGGCCCCTGATGGCGCATTCTTCGCCCATGTGTTCTGCCATCACACCCTGACTTACGCCTATGAAGATCGCGGCGACGATGACTGGATGAGCCGGCATTTCTTCACCGGCGGCATGATGCCGTCATATGACCTGTTCACCCACTATGACGAGCACCTCAAGGTCGCTGAGCGCTGGTGGGTTGATGGCGATCATTATGAGAAAACCTCCAACGCTTGGCTGGCCCGGGCCGATGCCCAGCGCAACGAGCTGATCGAAATCCTCGGCGGCGGCCAGGATGGACGCATCCGCCTGCAGCGCTGGCGCATGTTCTTCCTCGCCGTGGCTGAATTCTTTGGCATCGACCATGGCCGCCAGTGGGGCGTTGGGCACTATCTGTTCCGCCCTAACAGCCCTGAGTGATCGCATTGCTGAGCTGGCCCCGAGGTGCCAACACCAGGGGCCTGCCGCCACTGCTCAAACTGCTGGCCTTTCAGCTGCTGGGCTTCGCCCTGGTGGCCAGCCCCGCCCTTCACCTCGATCTGCTCGCGGTCGGCCTGTTGTGTCTGTGGCTGCCAGTGCATCTGAAATTCAGCGCCTGCGCACGCGCCGACCGACGCCTGCTAGTGGCCACCCTGCTGCTTGGGCCATGCTGCGATCTGCTATTGCTGCACAGCGGCTTGATGGCCTATCACGGCGTCACGCTGAGCGAGGCGCACCCACCACTGTGGATCTACGCCATGTGGGCCAATTTCGCATTGTTGTTCAATCACAGTCTGCGCATCCTCGGCCGCTACATCTGGCTGAGCATTCCGGTCGCGCTGATGTCCGCGCCTCTGGCCTACTTCGGCGGCAGTGCGCTGGGCGCCGCCAATCTGACCGCGCCGACCTGGTTGGCGCTCAGCGTTGTGGCCGGGTGCTGGATCGTCATCGTTCCGATTCTGGCCGCCCTGAGCGCGAAGGCATTGCGCTGACATGCGACTTGCCGTCACAGCGCGGCCAGCACGCGGAATGACCACAGCGGCAAAGCCACACAATCTCATCACGGGCCAGCGTCAGGCTCACCTGCGCGTCGTCCTGGGTAGCCGTGATCCATTGTCCCGCCTCGTCCCGGCGCAGTGCATGAACACCCGCGCCAAGCGACAGAATTTGTGGTGTCGCGCTTGCAGCCATCAGCTGCATTCACAGGGCTGGACGCCAGCGGGTGCAAATGTCACATTTAGGCTGTCTTCACTTCTGGAATTCCGCATGCGCAGCTTGCTCCTCACAGGTCTGATGCTGGTCAGCTTTCTGGCCAGTGCCGCAGCCTACCGCTGGGTCGATGAGCAGGGCAAAGTGCATTACGGTGACCAGCCGCCGCCTGGCGCGGACCGGATCAAGGGCCCGCCGCCACCGGCCGAGTCAGGCGCGAACAACCTGGATTCGCGCAGCACCGCTGAGGCCACGCCGCAGCCGTCCAGATCCGGCTCCATGAGCGCGCCCGAAGCCTGTCAGGAATACCGCAGCCGCTTGGCACGCTACAACAGCACGCCACATCTGGCCGTGCGTGGCGACGATGGTGAACCGCGCATGATGTCAGCCGCAGAACGCCAGAACCTGATCAATACGACCTCCAGCCGAGCTGACGAGATCTGCGCCGAAGCGGCTGGCCAGTAAGCGTTCTCAGTCCAGCGCCTGGGCCACGAAATTGGGCACGGCCAGCGCGCCGCCCAGGGTGCCGGCGTTGAAATATTTGGTCGTGGCCGAAATCGCCTCGACCCGTGCGCCGTCCGCCTCGCGTTTTGCCCCTGCTGCCTGTTTGAAAGCCAGCGTGGCTGACCACCAGCCCGACGGATAAACCGGCTGCGGGAAATTGACCAAGCGGGTTGCGGCAAAACCCTCCGCTTTCATCGACGCATGAACCTGCTGGATAAGCTCCAGATGGATCAGCGGCGACTCGCTCTGCTGGACCAGTATCCCGTCATCCGCCAGGGCGCGCTGACACTGGGCGTAAAACGCGCGGTTGAACAGCCCTTCAGCCGGGCCGACCGGATCGGTGGAATCCACGATAATCAGATCAAAGGCCGCGTCTGCCGCATTGCGCACAAAGGCAATGCCATCGTCGAATAGCAACTGGGCACGGGCATCCGCATTGCGCTCACACAGCGCCGGGAAGTACTCCTCGGCCAGGCGCGTGACACGCTCGTCGATATCCACCTGCACGGCGGATTCCACCTCAGGATGACTCAGCACCTCACGCAGGGTGCCACAATCGCCGCCACCGATAATCAGTACACGCCGCGGATTGGGGTGCAGGCACAGGGCCGGGTGGGCAATCATCTCGTGATAGAGAAAATTGTCACGATCGGTGAGCATTACGCAGCCATCAATCACCATCAGCTTGCCGAAAGTTTCGGTCTGATAAATCTCGATATGCTGAAACGCAGATTGCTCCGCATGCAGGCGTTCACCCTCGAGTTTCAGGCCGAACAGCGTGCCTTTGGACTCCATTGGCTCCAGAAACCACTCGTTCTCGTTTACCATCCCGCTACTCTGTGACTGATTCAAAACCGGAAGTATAAAGCGCATGCGAGGGACTGGTTTTTCCGCCGCCGACGCCGCAAGGCTCTACAACGTAACCCATTGGAGTTCCGGCTATTTTTCCGTCGCAACCCATGGTGATCTGTGCGTCAATGCCGGCCCTCATCAGGTCGCACTGCGCGAAATCCTGGAGCGCGGTGACGGCGCGCCGTTGCGCATGCCCACATTATTGCGCTTTTCGCACATTCTGCATGACCGGGTGGCGCGCCTGCAGGGCGCATTTGATCAGGCCATCGCCAATGCCGAATATCCGGCCCGCTATACCCCGGTTTACCCGATCAAGGTCAACCAGCAAGCCGATGTGGTGCGCGAAATTCTGCGCGGCGGCGATATCGGGCTGGAAGCCGGTAGCAAGCCGGAACTGCTTGCGGTGCTGGGGCTGCTGCCAGCCGGCCGCCCGGTGGTCTGCAACGGCTACAAGGACCGTGAGTACATCCGCCTGGCCCTGATCGGACAGCAGCTCGGCCACCGCGTGACCATGGTGCTGGAGAAACTGTCCGAAATCGAACACATCGTCAGTGAATCACAGGCCAGCGGGCTCAAGCCTGAGCTGGGCCTGCGCGTGCGCCTGTCGAGTATCAGTGCTGGCCACTGGCAGAACACCGGCGGTGAAAAGTCCAAGTTCGGCCTTTCGGCCCAGCAGGTCAGTGATGCGGTTGATCAGCTGCAGACCCACGGCATGCTCGAGCACATGCATCTGCTGCATTTCCATCTCGGCTCGCAAGTCGCCAATCTGCGTGACATCCGCCGCGGCCTGCGCGAGGCGGCACGCTATTTCGTCGAGTTGCGCCGGGCCGGCGCACCGATCGACACCATCGACGTCGGTGGCGGGCTGGGCGTGGATTACGAAGGCACCCGCTCGCGCAGCTATTGTTCGATGAATTACACCATGGCCGAATACGCCAGCGCGGTGGTCGATGCCTTTGCCGATGCGGCACGCCAGGCAGGCGAGCCTTGCCCTCATATCATCAGCGAATCCGGACGTGCGCTGACCGCCCACCATGCCGTGCTCATCACCAACGTGATCGATGCCGAGCGCGCCCATGTACCGGCGCTGATTGAACCGGCCGAGGATGACCCGGCAGCCCTGCATGAGCTGTGGCAGCTGCATCAGCACGGTGACGATATTCCGCCGCTGGAAACCCTGGCCGATGCCGACACCCTGCTGGAACAGCTGCTGTCGTCTTTTGCCCTGGGCGAGCTGAGCCTGGCCCAGCGCGCCACTGCGGAAAATCTGCACCGCGCCATATCGTCGATCTGTCTGCAGCGCCTGGACTCCGGTGTGCGGGCCCATCGCGAAACCCTGGACGAGCTGCACCAGCGCTTTGCCGACAAATTGTTCTGCAATTTCTCGGTGTTCCAGTCGGTGCCCGATGTGTGGGCGATCGAGCAGGTGTTTCCGATCATGCCGATCAGTCGGCTTAACGAACGTCCAGACCGGCGCGCGGTGATCCGCGATCTGACCTGCGACTCCGACGGCCGCATCGATCACTATGTCGATCGCGACGGGGTTGATTCCTCATTGCCGGTGCACAGCCCACGCGAAGGTCAGAATTATCTGCTCGGCTTCTTCATGGTCGGGGCCTACCAGGAAATTTTGGGCGACATGCACAATCTGTTCGGCGACACCGATGCGGTCAATGTGCACATCGACGCGGACGGCCAATGGACGCTGGGCGAGATCGAGCGTGGCGACCGGGTCGATGAACTGCTCGACTACGTCCATCTGTCAGCCGACCAGCTGGTCCAGCACTATCAGGACAAGCTGGCCGCATCGCAGATGGGTCAAGAGGCCCGCGAGGCGGCTCTGGACGCGCTCAAAAGCGGCCTGAGCGGCTACACCTACCTGGCCTGAGCAGGCCGACCAGCACGAGCAACAGCCAAACGCCCAGCGCACCACCGCGTGAGTCGCCTGCGCCGGTCGCGCGCGTTTCAGCCAGCGCCGGGCAGCCGGCACGGATGTCCTCGCACAGCTGACGCTGGCCCTGACGATCCGGATAGTCGCGCGCCGAACGGTAATAAAAGCTGTAGCGCTCATGCCATTGCTCATCGTCGAGCAGACGCGCATCGGCATCGGCATAACCGGGCTCACCCGGCTGTTTGAGCCAGCGGTCAAACCAGGCCACGGTGTAGTGTTCGGCCATGGGCTGACCCCAGCCACCTTCACAACTACCGCTGGCCGCATCCGGACACCAGGACGTGGCTGGAAAGCCGGGGATCAACGACCATTCAAAGTGACTGCTGCCCTGTATGGTCAGCTGAAATACCGGGACCTCGGCCTCCTGCCAGCCTCGAAAGGCGGATTTGTGCGCTTCGGGATCAGGCGCACTGACATGTGGCACCGGGGCCAGACCATATTCCGAGGTGTGCCCCATCGCCGGCACCCGCGCTTGCACCGGGCCGGTTTCGCCGCTGACGCTGCCCAGACTGTCCCAGGCCACAATCACGTCGACCGGGTTTTCCGCATCGAGCAGGCCCGGCCAGGGATCAGCGCCCAAAGCGCCATAGGCCTGCACCCGGCTGACCCCGGATGCGCCCAGCGAATGCCCGGCCAGCCCGAGACGTTGTGAGTCCATACGATCCCAGTAAGGATTGAACGGGGTCACCGCCGTGGGGTAGGTGTCCGCACACGCCTGATTATGCGGATAGGGGGCATCGGGCGAGGAGCGGAAGAAATCGATCACGTTGACCAGGCCGTCCCAGAACACCGTCGAATTGAAATTGCCACCCTGCTCACCAGCCGGGGTCTGCATATCCGAGCGCCCCTGTCCGCGTGGGTCGAAAGTCAGGACCACGTAGCCGGCCCGCACCAGCGCTTGCGCAGCCCACCAGTACAGGGTTTCCGGCGCTTGCACCGAACCGTTTTCGATCACCACCGTGGGCAAGCCGGCACCGGTCGCGCTGTCGATGGGGGCCCATACCCGGCCGGCGATACGGGCGCACTGGGCATCGTAGATCACGAACGGCGTGACTTCGCCCTCGGCCTCGTAGAAAGCGTCATAGCCGGGGTAACGAAAGGGGTCGCCCGTGCAGGGCAGGGCCCAGCTGGCACACAGCGGTGTGACCGTGGTGTTAGCGGCCAGAGGCGAAAGCCAGCTCGGGTCATCCAAGCCGCGCTGCAACCACGCCACTTCATTGGCCAGACTCTGGGTGTTCCAGCGCAACTGAAAAGCCGGCGACAACTGCTGTTCCAGATCGGCTTCCAGAACCTTGGCGTAATTGGCCGCTTCGCGGGCCAACCATTGCGGGGTGCCGGGTTCCGGCCCCTCAGGAATGGCATAAACGTGCGACGCGGCCAGCATTGCAGCCACGCTCAAAAGGCGCTTTGCGCTCATGGTGTCTCCCCCATTTGTTATGGGGGGAAACTTACACGCTCGGTGGGGAAATTACGATTTGCGTCAGGCCTGGCGTTCGCGACCCACTGCGTGGGTCGCTCCTACGGGGTGATGCAGGAGCGAACCGCTTTGCGGGTCACCAACCCACCACCTAGCGCCGCAGCAATTAGCTCTTGCTCGAACGTTTGCGCTCGTGTTCCTTGAGGAAGCGCTTGCGCACGCGAATCGATTGCGGGGTCACTTCGACCAGTTCATCATCGTTGATGAATTCCAGCGATTGCTCCAGGGTCAAACGCACCGGCGGAGTCAGAATCACGTTTTCATCGGTTCCCGAAGCACGCATATTGGTCAGCTTCTTGGCCCGCAGCGCATTGACCACCAGGTCATTGTCACGGCTGTGAATGCCAACAATCTGCCCCTCGTACACTTCAGCACCCGGCTCGACCATCATGCGTCCACGCTCCTGCAGATTGAACAGTGCGAAGGCCAGAACCTTGCCCTGATCATTGGAGATCAGCACGCCGTTGTGGCGCATGCCCACGGACACATCCGTGGCGGGACCGAAATGATCGAAGTTATGGGCCAGCAAACCGGTACCCGAGGTGACCGACAAAAACTCGGTCTGAAAACCGATCAGGCCACGTGAAGGAATCTCATATTCCAGGCGAATACGGCCCTTGCCGTCGGGCTGCATGTTGGTCATGCGTCCGCCGCGCTCGTTGAGCTTCTGAATGACCGTGCCCTGGCTCTCTTCTTCCACATCAGCCGTCAGGGTTTCGAACGGCTCGTGAATGACTTCGCCAACTTCCTTGCGAATCACTTCCGGGCGAGACACGGCCAACTCGTAGCCTTCGCGGCGCATGTTCTCGATCAGAATCGACAGATGCAGCAGACCACGACCGGACACACGGAATTTGTCCGGATCCTGGGTGGTGGCCACACGCAGCGCCACATTGGTTTTAAGTTCGCGCTGCAGGCGATCACCGATCTGGCGCGAGGTGATGAACTTGCCTTCCTTGCCGGCAAACGGCGACTTGTTGACCTCAAAGGTCATCGACATGGTCGGCTCATCAACATCCAGGCTCGGCAACGCCTCGGGACTCGCCACATCGCACAC